>CALBNA010000357.1 GCA_937896205.1 uncultured Campylobacter sp.
CGAGATCTAGTACGGTCTCGTGGGCTCGGAGATGTGTATAAGAGACAGCCTCTTAGCGACGATGACATCGCGGCTCTATCAGAGTACATCCCTACTCTAAAATAACCCTTTTCGGCGGAGTTTTTCCGCCGATTTTTCTCTACTTTTTATTTCGCGCTTCATTTTAGTAACTTTTTTATAAAATTTCTTTTCTTTTAAGCTTTTAGGGTTATAATCTCGTCTAAATTTCTATCAAAAAGGACGAAAAATGAAAATTTTAAGCACGGTTTTAGCTCTGGCGGCGCTGTTTTTTAGCGGTTGTAGCGTTTTGGCAAAGCCTGCGCCTAGGACGAATTATTTTATGCTAGGTAGCACGGAGGATAAATTTAAAGAGTGTGCAAACAAGCCCGAAAAAACGGTTTTTATCGAGGAGGTGCGGGTTTTTGGTGCGTATGAAAGCCGCGAAGTCCTGAAAATAGACGCAAACGGCGAGATCCGTCCGTTAAAAAATATCAAATTTTTAGCGCTCCCAAGCGAGATGGCGAGGCGAAATTTGATCATAGCCGCGAGCGATCAGTGCGCGTTTAAGCCCTCTTTTAAAAACGCAGACATCAGCGTAAAGTCAAATTTGCTAACGCTTCAAATCAAAGACCAAAAGGCGCAAATTTCGATGATGTTTAGCTTTTTTAAAGATGGCAAAGAGCTAAAAAGCGTCGTGCTAAGCTCGCAAAAAGACGCAGGTGCGGATGAGGGCGAAATCGCGATGAAGGCGCTAAATGCCGCCTTTAGCGAGGTAACGGATAAATTTTTGCAAGAATTAATCAAATTTTAGAGATAATCGCAAATTTTAAAGGAAAACGATGATAAAAGCGATCGAGGGCGTGATAACCAAAAAAGAGCCCGCAAATCTCATCTTAAAAACAGCCGGCGGCGTGAGCTACGGCGTAGCGATCTCGCTTTTTTGCTCGGCAAAGCTCGAGCGAGGCCAGAGCGTGGAGCTAAATATCACGCAGATCATCCGCGAGGATGCGGACTTGCTTTACGGGTTTTTAGATAGTAGCGAACAAAAGATGTTTGAGATGCTGATAAAACTAAGCGGTATCGGCGCGGCGACTGCGATGGCGGTGTGCTCGAGTCTAAATCCGAACGCATTTTTAAACGCGGTTAAAAGCGGAGACGCTGCGGCGCTGCAAACAGTACCGGGCATCGGCGCAAAGACTGCTAGACGCATCATCGCCGAGCTTAGCGACGCAAAGATGACGATGGATGAAAATCTGCCTAGCCATCAGCACGAAGCGATCTTGGCGCTTGAGAGCCTCGGCTTTAAAAGAGAAAAGATAACCAAGGCGCTTAGCGAGTGCGACGCGCAAAATACGGGCGAACTCATCAAACAAGCCCTAAAAAAACTAGCATAAAAAAGGAAAAGATATGAAATTTGTTGTGATATTCGGCGCTAAAAGCTACGAACACGAGATCAGTATCGTAAGCGCCATAGCCCTAAAAAAGGTGCTAAAAAACGAGCCTTTGTTTATATTTTGCGATAAATTTAGAGAATTTTACCTGATAAACGGCGCCGATATGAGGGCGAATTTCTTTAGCTCGGGCAAATATAAAAACGCCAAAAAGCTCACTCTGAAGCAGGGCGGATTTTTCGCGGGCGGGTTGCTCGGCGAGAAAAAGGTCGAAGCGGACGTGTTTATAAATTTAGTCCACGGTATGGATGGCGAGGACGGCAAGATCGCGGCGCTGCTCGAGTTTTACGGCCTTAGCTACATCGGCCCTCGTGTGGAGGCTAGCGCGCTAAGCTACAACAAGGAGCTAACCAAACTGCTCGCACAAAAAGCCGGCGTAAAAACCCTAAACTACGAGGTTGTAAACAGAGCAAAGGCGCCTAGCCTACCGCTACCCGTGATTCTAAAGCCGCTCCGACTAGGAAGCTCGATCGGCGTAAGCGTAATAAAAGACGCTAGCGAGCTAGAATACGGCCTAGACGTGGCGTATGAGTTTGATAAAGAGATCTTGATCGAGCCATTTATCGAGGGCGTAAGGGAGTACAATCTAGCAGGCTGCAAGGTGGACGGCAAGATCAAATTTTCCATCATCGAAGAGCCCAAAAAGAAGGAATTTCTAGACTACGAGCAAAAATATATGAGCTTTTCGAATGAGAGTAGGGTGCACGAGGCCGACATCAGCGCAGAGCTAGCCGCCAAGCTAAAACAAAGCTTTGAGCGCATCTACAACTGCGGCTTTGACGGAGCGTTGATACGCTGTGACTTTTTCGAGGTAAACGGCGAAGTCTATCTAAACGAGATCAATCCAAACCCTGGCAGTATGGCCAATTATCTATTTGACGACTTTGAGGGAACGCTAGGTCGCCTAGCCGCAAGCTTGCCAAAAGAACGCGAGATAAATATCGACTATAAATTTATCAACTCCATAACATCGGCAAAGGGTAAGCTATAAAATTTTGTTTGCCTGATTTTGCCAAATTTGACATTTAGTTGCCGCCTTAAACGGATTGTTTTTAGTGGCTTTTTAAATTTTTACGCTTTATCGCATCGCTAATAAATTTGGTCGGTAGTTTTGAAATTTAGTGATTATTACGCTTGCTAGGTAAAAGCGCAGCTTGTTTTTCAACATTTTATAGCGTTAAAGTGCCGATTTAGGTCAAATTTAACTCGCTTTATTATTTGATGAAGCGGCTATTTTTATCAAATTTTACTACTTCCTCTTTTATATGC
>CALBNA010000358.1 GCA_937896205.1 uncultured Campylobacter sp.
CTTAAATTTGAGCCGGAATTTGACGGACTAAACGGATATTTTAAGATCGCCGTCGCGCCTAAAAACGGCTCTTTAGCGTCAAATTTCACACACGAGATTTTACTAACCAGGCCCGCGACGAACGAGCAAAATCAAAATTTAGACGCCAAATTTGACGGGCAAATTTTAAAAACGCAGCCCGTAACGCTCCCAAAAAAAGGTAGATGGCAAATTTTACTAAAAATATCCGACGCAAACGACACGGGCTTTTATAAATTTAACTTCGAAGCGCGCTAGTTTTCTTTGATTTTCAGCCGCTCTGGGCTATCATTTCACCAAAAAACAAAGAGCCTCTATGCAAAATTTAGACAAACTTTATATCTTTACCAACTCGCGAAAGATCCGCGAATTTAACGCGAAATTTCAAAACGAACTCGTGCCAAAGGCTATGACGATAGCGCAGTTTGAGCAAAAAGCCGTGTTGGTGCCGGGGCGCTTTGAGGCGGACGAGGCGTACGCGCTGGTGCTGATGCAGCGAGCCTGCGCGAGCGTGAGAGAGGCCTCCGAGCGGCTGCGCATCCCGTCCGAGTTTTTCGCGTTTTTGAAAAATAACGACTATCTTTTTAGCTTTTTTAAGGAGCTTGCTATTAGTAAAAAGAGCGTGGCGGATCTAAAATTTAGCGATATTTACGCCGATTACGAGGAGCATTTGGGTATCCTTGAGGCCGTGCTCGCGCGCTATAAAGAGCTGCTCGCGGCCGAAAATCTATACGACGGTATCGCGCTGCCTGAGATTTACCGGCTAAATGGCGGATTTGTCAGGGAATTTCGCGAGATAAATCTCGAAGTAGACGGCTTTTTGAGCGAATTTGAGTGGGAGCTGTTTAGCGAGATAGCCAAGCTAACGACGCTAAAAATCATCTTTCAAACCAGTAAATTTAACAAAAAACTGATCCTAAAACTAGCCGAAATCTCCGGCATTGACGCGA
Organism: uncultured Campylobacter sp.; assembly: GCA_937896205.1. Classification (GTDB taxonomy): domain Bacteria; phylum Campylobacterota; class Campylobacteria; order Campylobacterales; family Campylobacteraceae; genus Campylobacter_A. The sequence goes on from CALBNA010000358.1 coordinate 969, forward strand.
GCGAGTTTAGCCTATACGGCGAATTTGAGCTAAATTTGAGCTCGCGCGAGCTAAAAAAAACGGGCGCCGTGTGCAAAAATCCTCTCGTTTTAAAAAGAAGCTTTAGCGCCAGAAGCCTGCAAGCAGCCTACGCTATGGCAAAGGCTAGCGAGTTCGTGGCTGATGGCATCAAACCCGAAAACATCGCCGTTATTTTGCCTGACGAGAGTTTTGCCGAGATCTTGCGCCTGCACGACCGCGGCAAGATGTTTAACTTCGCGATGGGTGAGAGCTTTACGCGCACGCGGTTTTTTCAAATTTTAAAGTGCATCACGACGGCGATAAACGACAAAATACGCGTAAATTTGAGCGAGGATAACTATAAAAATTTCAACGAATTTGAGTTTAATCTGCATGAATTTGGCGTTAGCGGCGAGCTGTTTGAGAAATTTAAAAACGGCTTTGAGGCGCCTTGCTCGTTTGAGGATTTTAGGGCGCTGATGGAGGAGATTTTGGCGCTTGAGAGCGACCACGCCGCCGCGCAAAAAACGCGCGAGGAGCTATTTTACGCGCAGAGTTTGGCGCGGTATTTTAGCTTTACGCTGCGTCAAATTTGCGAGATATTTTTGATAAAGCTAGCCAGGCTGAGACTCGATCACGTAGGTGGCGGTAAGATCGGCGTCATGGGCGTTTTGGAGAGTCGTGGGTTAAAATTTGAGGGCGTCATAGTGCTTGATTTTAACGACGATTTAGTGCCAAAGCGCAGCGTAAACGAGATGTTTTTGAGCTCGCGCGTGCGCCAAAAAGCGGGCCTCATCGGCTACGTGGACCGCGAAAATTTGCAGAGATTTTACTACGAGAGCCTAATCGGCGGCGCGAAAAAAGCGGCGATATGCTACGTGGCAAACGAGGAGAAAATCGCATCGAGATTTCTCGGCGAATTTAACGCAGCGGAGGACGCGAGATACGACGATGAGAGCTATGCGGCGCTGTTTAACGGCGAATTTGACGCGGAGGCTGATTTTGCGGAGGAGCAAAAAATTGAGGGCGAGATTAACCCGAGTCTTGATGAAAAGAACGAGGCTAAGTCGGGACAAGCAAAAATCGCCAAAGAGCGAAGTTTGTTTGAATTTGACGAAGCGGACGACGAGCTAAATTCGGCCGATAAATTTGACGAAAACGGGGCGCAAAACAAAACGCCGAGCGAAAAACGGCAAGCCGTAAATTTGATAAATTTCACTCGAAAAACGCCCGCAAAGCCTAAAATTTTTGAGCAGGACATCATCGTCAAGCACGATTTTTTCGCTATCCCGCTCTCTTTTAGCAGGCTAAATACCTATTTGCAGTGCCCGCGGCGGTATTATTACAGATATATTTTGAACGTAAAGCCACCCGTGATGCCGCAAACCGCGTCCGCGGCGGACTTTGGCAACTCACTACACAGGGCGCTTTTTGAGTATTACTCTAAATTTGAGAGATTTGACCTTGATAAATTTGAAACGGTGCTAAGAGAGCTAAACACGCCGCCGCTAGAGCGCGAGATAACGATGATAAAGATGGAAAAATTTAAGGCCATAGAGGACGCGAGATATGAGGCGGGATGGCGCGTGCATGGGCTTGAAAAAGAGCTTGATAGCGTCTTTGCAGGCGTGCGCATAACAGGCAAAATCGACCGCATAGATGAGCGCGGCGGCGAGATGGCGGTGATTGATTACAAAAGCGGAAATTTCGACGCCAAATCCTTGCAACTGCCCTTTTACGAGGCGCTCGTGGGCAGGCCTTGCGAGGGGTACTTTTACGATCTAAAAGATAGCATCGGCTTGGTAGCGAGCGAGGCTAGCACGGACGCGCTGGACGAGGCGATCGAGCAGCTAAAATCCATCAACAACACGCCGATAAATTTCGGGGAGGCGAAGGGCGCGATGAGCGAATACGAAGACTATAAAATTTTAGTGAAAGGCGAGCTATGAAGCCGTTTTTGGCCCTCGAGGCGAGTGCGGGCAGCGGCAAGACCTTTGCGCTTAGCGTGCGTTTTATCGCGATTTTGCTATCAGGCGCCGACGCGCGCGAGATCACGGCGCTAACCTTTACCAAAAAGGCCGCTAATGAGATGAAAGAGCGCATAGTGCAGACCTTTTTGCGGCTCGAGGAAAAGGGCGCGGAGCTAGCCGAGCTGGAGCAAATTTTAGGCGCGAGCAGGGATAGGATTTTAGCCATGCGCGACGCTAGGGCGACGCATTTTTTAGAAAGCGATCTAAAAATCGGTACATTTGACTCGTTTTTCGTCGGCATTTTACGCAGCTTTTGCCTAAATTTGGGACTAAGCGCGGATTTTGAAGTAAGCGAAAATTTAAACGAGCTGCAACGAGGCGAGTTTGTCGCGAGCGTGAGCAAGGATATGCGGCTGCTAAAAGCGCTTGCAAATTTGATAGCGACGGCCGAGCGCAGTCAGAGTAGCTTTTTTGAGAGCTTAGAGATGTTTTACGAAAATTTCGGCGAGCTAAAAAGCAGCGAAAATGCGGCGTTTCCAAACGAAAGCAGCGTTGCAGAAGCGCTAAAAAATATGCGCGAATACGTCATGGCTAGAGGCGGCGGTAAAGACGCACAAAGTGCCGTAAAAGAGGGAAGTCCTGGCGAAATCTTAGCTCGCTCTTTTATGTCGCGCGCGAGCCTTGATTATCGTACATTTTCTAAAATTTATACGCCGGGGCTCGATGAGATGTTTTTTACGCTAAAAGCGCGGCTAAAACGCTACTTTGATGAGCTTGAAGAGTATAAAATCGCCGAACTGGCTAGATTTTTAAAAATCTACAAAGAGTGCAAAATCTCGCTAAACAAAAGGCTAAATTCTCTCGCATTTAGCGATGTGACGCGCCTGGTTTACGAGCTTTTGCGAGGCGGCGAGACGGACGCGCAGATGCTTTATTTTAGGCTCGACGGACGGATAAACCACCTTCTCATCGACGAGTTTCAAGACACCAACGTCGTGCAGTACGAGATCATGCG
>CALBNA010000359.1 GCA_937896205.1 uncultured Campylobacter sp.
TCTGAAAAACACTTTTAATTAAAATATTAATATTATCATTTAAGTTAAGTTATGATAAAGTTGCGAAACCATTTTGATTCAAAGGAGAAAAAATGCAATCAACGCTAGGTTCGCGTCGTAGCTTTATCGCTGCGGCGGGTGTTTTTATCGCGGCAACTGCGCTTAGGGCCGCTCCGAATACTTTTGAAAAAACAAAAGGTCCGCGCTACGGCATGGTCATCGACCTCACGCGTTGCGTCGGCTGTCAGTCGTGCACGATGAACTGCGCTATGGAAAACAACGTCCAAGCAGGCGCCTTTAGGACGATCGTTTCGGAGTACGAAGCTAGCGACAAAGACGGCAACCGAGCTGTTATCGCCTCGTTGCCGCGCCTTTGTAATCACTGCGAAAACCCAGCCTGTATCGACGTTTGTCCGACGGGCGCGAGCTACCAAAGAAGCAACGGCATCGTCAAAGTAAATAGCGTCGAGTGCATCGGCTGCGCGCTTTGCGCCGAGGCCTGTCCGTATCACGCCAGATACCTAAGCATGCAGACCTATAAAGTCGATAAATGCACCTTTTGCGACCACAGACTGCGCGAGGGATTGCTACCTGCGTGCGTGGAGACCTGTGTGGGCGGAAGCCGCATAATAGGCGATCTAAACGACGAAAACTCAAATATCAGGAAATTTTTAGCCGCTCACGAGACGATGGTGCTAGATAGTCCGAAAAACACGCATCCGCAGGTTTTTTACTACGGAGTGAGCGAAATTTTGGCTAAAAACGATAAGGAACTGGCGGCTAAAAAAGGCTACAAACAAGCGATCAGCTGGAGTGAAGAGATCGCGCTGTAAGGAGAAAATAATGCAAAGACGAGAATTTCTAAAAAACGCGGCGATGATCTCGGCCGTAGGCGCGACCGCTGCGGTAGCGGACGACGCGGGAAAAATAAAAGACGACTATAAACCGCAAGGTAGCTCGCTTCAGCCTGAATTTAGCGTAAAAGACGGCAAAATTTCGATGAACGACGGCCATAGCGTGGTATTTTCTATGTGTCACGGCTGCGTGGCAAAGTGCGGACTGCGGTTACACGTGGACGAAAAAGCAGGCCGCGTGCTAAGATGCACGGGCAACCCATACCATCCGCTATCAAACGTGCACTGGGCGAGCTTTGATACCTCGATAAACGACGCTTTGTTAGCGACCACGGCTAGCGGCGAGGACGATCGGCGCGCCACGGTATGCGCTAGAGGCGCGGCGCTACCCGAGATGATAGCTTCGCCTATTAGGATTTTATCTCCGCTAAAGCGAGTGGGCAAAAGAGGCGAGGGCAAGTGGAAAAAGATCAGCTTCGAGCAGCTCATCGAGGAGGTCGTCGAGGGCGGGGATCTTTTCGGCGAGGGGCACGTGGACGGGCTTAGGGCTATACTCTCAGACGAGCTCATCGACGAGGCAAATCCGGAATACGGCACCAAGCGCAACCAGCTTTTGAGCTTTTATCTCTACGACGGGCGCTCGGATATCGTCGATCGCTTTATCAAAAAATCTTTCGGCACTATAAATCACTACTCGCACGGCGGTATCTGCGGCGGCGGCTTTAGAGTCGGCGGCAAGATTGCGCACAACGCAAAGGGCTTTGTTCATACTAAGCCCGACTACGAAAACTCCAAATTTACCATCTACTGGGGCACCTCGCCAGCAAACGGCGGAAATCCGTTTCAAAAACAAGCCAAAATGGTCGCCCACGCAAGAAGTACAAACGATGACTTCAGCTATGCGGTAGTAGATCCTACTCTAACAAACGCCGTCAAATTTGCCGCCTCCAATAAAGGCCGCTGGATCGGCATCAAACCGGGCACCGACACTGCGCTTGCTATGGCGATGATACGCTGGATCATAGAAAACGAAAAATACGCCGCAAACTACCTCATGCAGCCAAATTTAGAGCAAGCAAAGCTAGCCGGCGAGATACACTGGTGCAACGCCACCCACCTAGTCATCACGCAAAAAGGCCACCCAGACTACGGCAAATTTGCGCTTGTTGGCGACGAGTGGCAGGTCTGCTCTCAAAGCGGCAAAATCCAAAGCTACAAGATAAACGAGCCTGCTAAGCTCTACTATAAAGGCAAAATTTTGCTTAACGGCAAAAAAGTCGAGGTCAAAAGCTCGATGCAGCTGCTAAAAGAATCAGCCTACAAACACAGCCTCAAAGAGTACTCCAAAATTTGCGGCGTGAGTATGGACGACATCCTCTGGCTATGTGAAAATTTCACCAAAAACGGCAGGCAGGTCAGCACCAACGTCCACGGCGGCATGATGCACACGCAAGCAGCCATGAGCACGTACGCGATATTTTGCTTAAATACACTGATGGGAACATACGGCTACAAGGGCGGCAGCGTAAACGCAAGCGCAGGCACTCATGAGTTTTTAAAAGGCAGATACGATCTGGAGAGCTTCGAGGGCGCATACAAGCCAAACGGGCTAAATTTATCCCGATCGGGCAAGTATTACGAAACGAGCTCGGAGTTTAAACGTAAAGTCGCGGCAGGCGGCAGCGGCTATCCCGCACAGCAGCCGTGGTATCCTATCTCGATGCCGCTAGTAAACGAAACGCTCACCAGCCACGCCGCTGGCTATCCATATAAAGTAAAAGTGTTTATAAACTACATGACAAACGTTATGTACGGACAGGCGGGACTCGAGGTCGCGGTACTAGACGCGCTAAAAGATAGTAAAAATTTGCCGCTTTTCATCGGTATCGACGCCTTTATGAACGAGACTAACGCCTACGCCGACTACATCGTGCCAGACGGCGTAAATCTCGAAAACTGGGCGCTTCCAAACTCGCTTTGGGGTACGATAGCTAAAACCTCGGTCGTGCGCTACCCGGCCGTCGCCGCTAAGCAAGACCACGCCGCAGACGGCACGCTAATCGACGTGGAGTCCTTTTATATCGCGGTGGCAAAGAGGCTCGGACTAAAAGGCTTTGGCAAGGGCGCCTTTAAGGATAAAGACGGAAAGCCGATGGATCTGGATACGAAGGAGCAGTATTACGCCGCGGCGCTGGCAAATTTGGCCTTTGACGGAGAGGGCGTAAAAGATATCAGCAAAGAGGACTTAAAACTCAGCAAAATTTCAAAAACCATGAAAAAGCTAGAGCCGTTTTTAAAAGACGAGGAAAAGCCAAAAGTCGCGCACGTGCTGGCAAAAGGCGGTAGGTTTGACAGCTACGAAAGTGCATATAAGGGCGATAAAACCACGGTAAAAGTCCCGGCCGCTACGCCTGCTGCGATCTACTACGAGCCGCTTGGCGGACATAGGCACTCTATCACGGGCGAGTATATGCCGGGCACGCCGACTCTAGCCCTTGCGGTCGCTAGCGACGGTACTCCGCTGGAAAAGTTTTTCCCAAAATCAGAGTGGAAATACCTCGTAAGCTCGAGAAAATCAAACATCCAGCACTACTACACGATCGTTAGTCCAAAGCTACGCGCCATACATCCAAAAAATTTCGTAAGGATCGCCGAGGATATCGCGAGCGAGCAAGGTATCAAGACTGGCGACAAGGTCAAGATCACGACGCCGTACGGCTCGCAAACGGGCGAGGCCTTCGTAACAAACGGCGTAGCTAGCGGCGCCATCAGCCTCGAGCACGGTTTTGGACACGACGAGTTTGGCGCCAGGGTGCATTTTATCGACGGCAAACCGGCCTTTTGGCTAGAAAGCGCGGAAAAAGGGGTAAATCACAACAAACTTGGCCTGCTAGATCCGAAGCGAAAGGGCAAATTTAGCCTAAACGACTGGCTGGTGGGCACCTGTGCTAGACAGGCGCTACCTGCAAATATCCGTAAAATCAGCTAAATTTAACGCGGCGGCTAGGGCCTAGCCTGGTCGCCGTTAAATTTGACGATTTAGCAGTAAATTTAAAGTAGCGTAAATTTGTCGCGGACGGCGTCAAATTTGCAGTATTTTTAAGGTAGATCGCGCAAATTTGAGGCAAATTTACCTATAAATATCTAAACTTAAATTTAGTTCATCAATGACGCTAAGCATCTGCCTCACGTATCTTTGCTCGCGGCGAGCTTCAGCGATGTCTAGTTTATCAAAAAGCCGCCCCTCGAAAAAATTTCTCCTGCTAAAGCAAAATAGATAAAATTTATTATCCATAAAGGCAGCACTCGGTGATTTTAGCGTGTTTTTGTAGGCTTTTAGTATATTTAGCTTGCCCATAAACGCAGGCGTGAGCAGGTATCTCGCCTCCACCTTGTCAGTCGTAAAAACTCTAAAATTTTCATTAAATTTGACGTCGTCGAGCAGCTCCTTGTCGCCTAAAAATTTAGTATTAAAATCCTTACTCACGGCGACCGTTTTGCCGCGAAATTTCTTATTGAACTCGCAAACTAGCACGCTGCCTTTAAAGTCCGAATACTTGTCAAACGCATACTTTAGCAGGACAAACGCGGCGACGTATTTGTTATTTATCCGCGGATATTCGCGCTCGTGGCTGATGACCTCGCACAGGTTAAATTTGACGCCTTTATAGACGCCGCGTACGCTATCTTCGCTGTGAAATGTACTCGGTCTATAGATCCCAGCCGCATTAAATTCGCTCTGCGAAATGCCGCCGTAGGCGCTATACGTAAAGCTCTCGTCGATCTCACCGATGAGCGCGCGGACGAAAACTTCTTTGTAAAATTCGTTGTACTCATCCTGCGCTTTGCCTATGCTTTTTAGCTTTGCAGGCACCCAAAATAGCAAGCCAAAAAACAGCACAAGCAAAACCAAAGCCGCCACGCTACCCAGATCAAAAACCTTAAGCGCCGCGAAAAACAGTGCAAAAACCTGTCTCTTATACACATCTCCGAGCCCACGAGACCGTACTA
>CALBNA010000360.1 GCA_937896205.1 uncultured Campylobacter sp.
GGAGCGAAAATTTTGCGAAATCTCGGAAAAGCGCTCACGAGACGAGCCTAAGCTGGTTAAATTTATCAAAGAATAAAAAACCTTAGGCTATAATCCCCCATTTACAAAGGACTTTCTTGCAGGCAAACGGGCTAAATATCCTCATCGCGCTAGCTTTTATCATCTTTACGTCGCCGTATTTTTCTAAAATTTTACGCATCCCTATCGCGCCCGTGGAGATTATTTTGGGTTCGGTAGCCGGGTATTTGGGCTTTATCGGGCACAACGAGATGTTTAAAATCGTGAGCGAAGTCGGCTTTTTCTACCTCATGTTTTTAGCGGGCACAGAGGTCGATCTCAAGCTCTTTTTCACGATAGATAAAAAGATCCTAAAAACGGGCGTCATCTACCTGGCGATACTCTACCTGCTCGCGGCGCTGCTCACGTTTTCGTTTGATCTAAACCGCCTTTTTATCCTCATCATGCCACTGATGGCCGTGGGTATGATATTTACGCTATTTAAGGAGTACGGCAAAAACGAGGAGTGGCTAAACATCAGCATGCTCATCGGCTCGATCGGCGAGGTCGTGAGCATCACGCTGCTAACCTTCGTCGGCGCGTATATGAAATTTGGCGCCGGTAGCGAGCTGGCGTTTTCGATCATATATTTGAGCGGATTTTTAGCCGCGGCGGTGATCGGGTACAAGACGCTAAACGTGCTATTTTGGTGGTATCCGCAGCTGCGCGTCATCCTTATGCCCCACTACGACAACTCCGAAAAAGACATCCGCCTGTGTATGGCGCTGTTTTTCGGCATCATCGCGCTTATGCTTTATCTAAATTTAGAAATCGCATTCGGCGCATTTGTGGCGGGGACCTTTATCGCGACGTTTTTCGATCACAAAAAAGACCTTCCGCACAAGCTTGCTAGCTTTGGCTTCGGCTTTTTGGTGCCGACCTTTTTCGTTCACATCGGCTCGACGTTTAAGCTTAACGCCTTTATGATAGACGGAGTCGTGCGCAACGCGATGCTGATAACGGGCGTCATGATAGGCTTTAGACTAGCGGCTAGCACTGTGTTTTTAAACATCCTTGGGCTAAAAAATACCGTACTTTTCGCGCTATCGCACTCGATGCCGCTGACGCTTCTCATCGCCGTTGCTACCATAGCCTACAAATCAGGCGGCATAAATGAAAATTTTTACTTCTCTTTCATACTAGCAAGCCTAACTCAGGCTATAATAGTCACGATATGTATTAAAATTTTAATGAGCTACGAAAATAAAAATTTGCAAAAGGAGCCAAAATGAGCGATACGGTTACGTTAACCGACAACAGAAACGGCAAAAGCTACGACTTTCCGATACTTCATGGCACCATGGGGCCCGACGTCATCGACATCTCGACCTTTTTTAGCGATACGGGGATGTTTACGTTTGACCGCGGATATACCTCGACGGCGATGTGCAAGAGCACGATAACCTACATCGACGGACTAAAAGGCGAGCTGATGTACCGCGGCTACGACATCGCCTATCTCGCCGAGCACAAGACCTTTATCGACGTTGCGTATCTACTGCTAAACAAAGAGCTACCGAACAAAAAGCAATACGACGAATTTAAACTCGAGCTTAAAAAGCGTAGCTTCATCCACGAGGGCATGATGAAGCTATTTGACGCGTTTCCGGACAAAGCGCACCCGATGGCGATCTTGCAGGCGGCAGTAGCGGCGCTCTCGGCGTTTTACTCTGATCACCTAAATATGGACAAGCCAGAAGAGTATCACGAGATGGCGATGCGAATAATCGCCAAAATCCCGACCATCGCGGCGTTTTCTTATAGATTTTCGCGCGGATTGCCGATCATTTATCCAAATTTAGACCGCGGCTTTACGGAAAATTTCCTCTACATGATGAGGAGCTACCCGTACGAGCACGTAAATTTGCGCCCGATCGAGGTCAAGGCGCTTGATACGGTCTTTATGCTGCACGCCGATCACGAGCAAAACGCCTCCACGACGACCGTACGCACGGTGGGCTCGACGCACGCGCACCCGTATGCGTGTATCGCTGCGGGTATAGGAGCGCTATGGGGCTGGGCTCACGGCGGCGCGAACGAAGGCGTCATCCGCCAGCTAGAGCAGATCGGCTCGGTAGAAAATGTCGATAAATACATCGCCCGCGCCAAAGACAAAAACGATCCGTTTAGGCTAATGGGCTTTGGTCACCGCGTGTATAAAAACTTCGATCCGCGCGCAAAGGTGCTAAAATCTATGTGCGACCAGCTGTTTGACGAGATCGGCATAAACACCGAGCTTCTAAAAATCGCCAAAAAGATCGAGGAGATCGCGCTAAACGACGAGTATTTCATCTCGCGCAACCTCTACCCGAACGTCGATTTTTACTCGGGGCTGATTTTAAAGGCGCTTAGTATACCAAACGATATGTTTGCGGTTATTTTCGTCATCGGTAGGATCCCCGGCTGGATTAGCCAATGGATAGAGCTAAAAGAGCAGGAGAGTATCAAGATCGTACGTCCAAGACAGCTATACGTGGGCGAGACGAACAGAACGCCGAAATAGCGCGTTGTCTTTTGCGCGCCTTTAAATGAGCTAGAAAATTTTGAGCTGCGACAGACTATATGTCTAGTCTTGCTCAAAATTTCCGTCGCAACATTTAAATTCATCGCAAAATACAGCCGCTTATCGATTTGTGTTCAAATTTGAGCTCAAATTTATAAATTTAACTCCATCAAAATTTACGAAACTCGCGACGCTTTGTACGCAGGACAAAGCAGTGTCGCCACCTCTCACGTCGTAGG
>CALBNA010000361.1 GCA_937896205.1 uncultured Campylobacter sp.
TCTCGCGCTACAGCCGTTTAAAAGCGGGATTTTCCGTCTGGCGCAGCAGTGCCCCTCCGTGCCTTTGGTGCCGATTTGGATCAAAAACGCGCGCAACGTCTTGCCTAAGGGCTTTATGATACCCATCCCGCTGCTTTGCGAGCTGATCGTGGGCGAGGAGATATTTTACAGCGGCGAGGGTAAGGGCGAGTTTTTACAAAAGGCGCAAGACGCGCTACTAGCGATGAGCGATACGCAAAATGATAGAACTAAAGCCTAGCGCGGCGGCTTTGGCGACGGCGGTAAATTTAAGCTCCGTAAATCCATCAGACGAAAATGGAAAATTTGCGACCGATCTTTACGGCAAATTTGACGGCGAGCCTTTTAGAGCGGCGGCTAAAAGCGTCAAATTTAAGCGCAAAACGGTGACTAAAACGCTCGCCACGCCACAAATCAAATTTGACCCAAACGCAGGCTCAAAGCGCGAGCAATTCTGGCTAACAAATTTAACCTATCAAACCGTCCGCACGGCAAACCAAACGCGCGCAAATTTGACTCGCTCGGATAGCTCCGAAGCGGGCGTCAAATTTAGCTTTAAATTTAACCAAAAGGCCCTAAAATGAACCCGCAAAATCATATCTTAAATCTATTTTTAGGACTCATCGCGGTGCTAGTCGTCTCTAGCGTCGTGGCTTTTATATTAAAGGCGAAATTTGGCGCCGAGAACAAAACCGTCTCAAATTTAACCTCGCGCATAAATGCCTGGTGGGCGATGATTTTGGTGATTTTTGCGTTTACGTATATGGGCAAAAACGCCGTAATATTTTTGTTTTTGCTCGTATCTTTTGCCGCATTGCGCGAGTTTTTGTCGCTCATCTATATCCGCAGAGGCGATCACATCGCGCTCGTGGCGTGCTTTTACGTGATTTTGCCCATGCAATATATCTTTATTTATGCCGATTGGTACGCGATGGCGATGATATTTATCCCGGTTTACGGATTTTTATTTTTGCCGATTTTGGCGGCTATTTGCGGCGATGCGGCTTATTTTTTAGAGCGCTCGACGAAGATCCAGTGGGCGCTGATGATCTGCGTGTTTTGTATCTCGCACATCCCCGCGCTTCTTTTGCTGGATCTTGGGCAGGGCGGCGGCATGGAGTTGATGCTGTTTTTGATCCTAGTCGTGCAAGCTAGCGATGTGCTGCAGTATATCTGGGGCAAGCTTTTTGGCAAGCGCAAGATCGTTCCTAGCATCAGCCCGTCTAAAACGGTGGTCGGTTTTGCAGGCGGCGTACTTAGCGCTAGCGCGCTGGCTGCGTGCTTGCATCATCTCACGCCTTTTGGCGCGGTTGGGGCGTTTTTTATCGGGCTTGCCGTTTGTATGATGGGTTTTTTAGGGGGGCTTGTTATGTCTGCTATCAAGCGCGATCTAGGTGTCAAAGACTGGGGATATATGATCAGCGGGCACGGCGGGATGCTTGACCGTATGGACTCGCTGTGCTTTGCGGCGCCGATATTTTTTCACATAGTTAGATATTTTTACGCGTGAGGTTTTGATGAAAATTTGGAGCAAAATTTTACTTTTAGCGCTCGCGGCAAATTTAGCCTTTGCTTTTTCTGCCCAGAAGCTCGTGCAAGACGCTAGGGTGCAGATTGGACAGACGCTGTTTTACGATCCTTCGTACGAGAGGCTAGCCTATCCGATGGGCGACGTGGATATGATAAAGGGCGTTTGCACCGACGTCGTGGTAAGGGCGCTGCGCGGGCAGGACATCGATCTGCAGCGGCTCATCCACGAGGATATGAGCGTAAATTTTAGCTCCTATCCAAAAAACTGGGGTGCGAAAAAGACCGACAAAAACATCGATCATCGCCGAGTACCAAACATCGCGATCTATCTAAAACGCAAGGGTTACGAGGCAAAGGGCGAGTTTAAGGCAGGCGATATCGTGACGTGGCGGCTGGACAACGGCAGGCCGCATATCGGCATAGTTTCGGATAAATTTTCCGGCAGCAAAACCCCGCTCGTGATCCATAACATCGGGCTTGGCGCGCAGGAAGAGGACGTGCTAAATGTTTACGAGATAACAGGGCATTTTAGGATAAAATAAGCGCAAAAAACAGATAAATTTAAGTAAGAAAGGCGAAAAATGGAGTTTAAAGAGAGCTATTTTATAACCAGCGACGGGGCGAGGATATTTTACAGATATTGCCTGGCTGCGGACGTGGCGTGCGAAAACCCGGGCGCAGACGAATTAAATTTGAGCGAGGACGGTAAATTTGAGGGCTCAAATTTGAGCGCCGGAGCCGCAAGCGAAATGTCAAATTTGGCTAGCGAGCAAACAGGCGGCGCGGACGAAAATACGGAGCCGGGCTTAAACGGCGAAGGTAAATCGAGCGAGCAAAATTTACCAAACGGCGGCGAAAATTCGGACTCAAATTTAAACGAAACGGGCAAATGCAGCGCGTCAAATTTGAGCGAGACGTCTAGCGAAAACGCCGAGCAAAATCTCAAATTTAAAGCCGCGCCGAATGCCAAAGCCGTAGCGATATTTCACCGCGGACACGAGCACTCGGGCAGAACGACGCACGTGGCGGACGGGGTAGCGGATGATAGTTTTAGCTATTTTGCCTGGGATCAGCGCGGACACGGCAGGAGTGACGGCGAGAGGGGCGACGCGCCAAGTATCGGCCGTCTCATCGCCGACGTGGACGAGTTTGTAGCGCATATCGAGCAGAGATTTGGCTTTGATACGCGAAATCTAGCCGTGATAGCCCAAAGCGTGGGCGCCGTGCTGGTCTCGGCGTGGCTGCACGACTACGCTCCGCGCGTTCGCTGCGCGGTGCTAGCTAGTCCCGCGTTTAGCGTGAAGCTTTACGTACCGTTTGCTAGAGCGGGCTTAAAGGCGCTCTACAATGCGCGAGGAAATTTTTTCGTAAACAGCTACGTCAAGGCGCACTATCTCACGCACGACAAGGAGCGCCAGGCCAGCTACGACGCCGACTCGCTCATCACTCGCGCGATCTCGGTGCGCATACTGCTTGGGCTTTACGAGGCGGCACAGCGCGTGGTTTCGGACGCCGCCGCGATCACGACGCCTACTCTACTGCTGATCTCGGGCGATGATTGGGTCGTGGAGCACACTCCGCAGCACGAGTTTTACAACGCTCTTGGCGCCCACGTAAAAAGGCGCGAGGTTTTAGAGGGATTTTACCACGATACGTTGGGCGAGAGCGAGCGGGAGAGGGCGTTTAGTATAGTGCGCGAGTTTGTCGGCGAGAGGTTTAGCGCGCCTTTTAGCGAGGTGGACTGCACGCATGCGGACGAATACGGCTTTAGCCGCGAGGAGGCCGATAGGCTAGCTACGCCGCTGCCGAGATTTAACCCGAAAAATTTGCGATTTAAATTTCAGCGGATATTTATGCAGGCGGTTTCGCCGTGGGTCGGCGGGCTAAAGATCGGCGAAAATACCGGCTACGATAGCGGCAGTACGCTTGACTACGTCTACCGAAACGAACCGCAAGGGGCGAATAAATTTTTTAAATTTATCGACAAATTTTACCTAAACGCCATCGGCTGGCGCGGTATCAGAGAGCGCAAACGAAATATCAAGCTAGCCATCGATCAAGCCGTAGCAAAGCTGCAGGAGCGAGGCGAGCCGCTACGACTGCTAGACATCGCCTCGGGGCACGGCAGATACATACTAGACGCCGCGCAGGGGCATAAATTTGAGCGCATAACGCTACGCGACTACAGCGACATAAACGTAAAAGCCGGCAGCGAAATGATAAAAGAGCGCGGGCTACAGAACGTCGCGAGCTTTAGGCAGGCAAATGCGTTTGACGCCGCTAGCTACGAGGGTCTGCAGGACGCATATACGCTAGGCGTCGTGTCGGGGCTGTTTGAGCTTTTCCCCGATAACTCGGTCGTACGCACTGCGCTACAAGGCTTTTCAAGCAGCGTAAAAAGCGGTGGCTACCTCGTCTACACCAACCAGCCGTGGCACCCGCAGCTCGAGATGATCGCGCGCGCTCTATCTAGCCACAGGCAGGGCGCTGCATGGATCATGCGCCGCCGCAGCCAAGCCGAGATGGATCAGCTCGTGGAAAAGGCGGGCTTTAAAAAGGTGCGCGAATGGATAGATGGGGATGGGATATTTAGCGTGAGTTTGGCCGTTAAAATTTAAGCGGCTTGTCTTTTGAGCGTCTTTGAATGAGCTAGAAATTTTCTCCCTCGATGAACTATATGTTCTATCTTCGGTCGAAAATTTCGTCGCAACATTCAAATCCATCTCAAAATACTTCGCCTTATCGCTTTACGCTCAAATTTGCAAATTTTATTCGGCGAGACCTGCACCTTGAAAACGTAAATTTAAATTTGCGACGCGCAAGTGTCAAATTTAACCTGCACGCAGTGCAGCAACCTCTCACGTCGTAGGGGATAGGGGATCGTTAAGGGGGAAGGGAGCGACTTCGTAAT
>CALBNA010000362.1 GCA_937896205.1 uncultured Campylobacter sp.
CGCAGAAATCGGCTCTGCGGTAAAGCGCGGCGACGTGCTACTCGAGCTTGAAAACGAGAGCGAAAAGCTAGCCGTAAAGCTCGCTCAAAACGATCTAGAGAGCGCGCAGACGGCAAAAGCTCACGCAAAAAGCGTGCTGGATAAATTTAAGCTCGTTCAAAGCGTGAGCTCCAAGCAAGCTTTTGAAAATGCGGAATTTGATTTTAAAAACGCGGCGCTAGCAGAAAACAGAGCGCATCTGGCGCTAAATTTGGCGCAAAAAAGACTTGAAGATACGAGACTGCTAGCGCCTTTTAGCGGGACGATCTCGGGCAAGAGTATCGAGGTCGGCGAGGGCGTGGGCGGCGTAGCGCAAAAGCTCATGTCGGTATTTTCCTATCCGGACGTCAAGCTCAAGCTTAGCTTTGATGAAAAATTTGAAGACCGCGTGAAAATCGGTAGCGAATTTATCTATAAACTAGACGGCCAAAGCGAGGAAAGGCACGGTAAAATCAGCCTCATTTACCCGACTATCGATACGAAAAACGGCAAAATTTACGCCGAAGTGCAGGCGCAAAATTTGACGCCGGGACTTTTTGGCGAGGGATATATCGTCTCAGATTCGCAGGTTGAAACGGATGCCGAGCCTAAAAAAGAGGACGCAAACAAAACATTTGGGCTTAAATTTGACGGCTTTAAAAACGACGGACTTGCGAGCGTGAAATTTTATGACGAGAAACCAAGCGTCTGCGTAGAGGGGGTTTCAAATTTGACGGCGCAAACGAAAAGCGAGATAAATTTGAGCTCAAATTCGGCGCACGGCGTTAAATTTGACTCCGCCGCGAAAAATGCAAATTTGACGAAAGAAGCGGGCGACGGATTAAATTTAGCGCACAAACAAGGCGGCATAAATTTAAACGCTGAATTTGACGCGGCGCAAATTTTACTAGCCGCTAAACGCCAAACGCTTTTTGCGGAGCAGGGCGGACGGGTAAATTCGCCGCAAAAGGCAGTTTTGGCGAAGGCGCGAAATGTATAAACTAGCCATAAATCGCCCGATTACGACGCTGATGTTTTTTGTAGCGCTCGTATTTTTCGGCGCGATGTCGCTTTTTAGGATGCCGGTAAATCTCTTTCCCGAGGTCGTCATCCCGCTGGTTAAGATCACGACCTACGCGCCGGGCGATATGAGCCTCATCGAGAGCAGGGTCACTAAAAAGATCGAGGACGAGGTCTCGACGATAGACGGTATCAAAAAGATCAGGTCATATACATTTAACAACCTCAGCATCGTTTTGGTCGAGTTTAATCTCAAGAAAAACATCGACGTCGCCGCGAACGACGTGCGCGACAAGGTCGCAAAGGCAAAGCTGGACGCCCAGCCCGAGATAGAAAAAATCAACAGCGACAGCGGCAAGGTGGCGAGCTTTTTCGTTAGCCGTAAGGACGAAAATTTAACCGCGCTTATGCAAGCGATCAAAGACGAGGCAAAGCCGTTTTTGCAACGCGTAAAAGGCGTGGGCAAGGTCGATGATAAAGGCTTTTTAGAGCCTGAGATTAAAATTTACCTTGATCCGTTTAAACTCGATAAATACGCCCTGACCGCAGCCTCGGTCATAAATATAATCAAATCGCAAAATTTAAAAGCTCCGCTAGGTAAGCTGGAAAACAGCGAGTTCGAGATATTTTTAAAGAGCGAATTTGACGCCAAAAGCGTGCGCGAGCTAGAGGAAATTCGCCTGCAAAAGGACGTATTTTTAAAAGACGTCGCGCGCATAGAGCTATCTCATCACGACACCGACGCCGTAGCGATGTATAACGGCAAGCGCGGAGTGCTGCTTGACGCTATAAAAGTAAGCGGCGCAAACACGATCGAGACGATAGATGCGCTCAAAGCTAAAACGGACGATCTAGCGGCAAGACTAGGCGCAAACTACGAAGTAGAGCGGGTTTATGAAAAGAGCGAGAGTATCCTAAAGCACATAAATCAGGTCAAATTTGACATGATGCTAGGCGTCGCGCTCACCGTCGTCATCGTCTTTTTCTTTTTGCGAAGCTTTAGCGCGACCGTCATCGCCGCGCTCGCGATCCCGGCTAGTATCGTGGGGACGTTTTTCATCATCGACGTTTTGGGCTTTGATCTAAACCGCCTAACGCTACTGGCTCTCACGCTTGGGATCGGTATATTTATCGACGATGCGATCGTGGTCGTGGAAAATATCTCAAAAAAGATGCAAGAAGGCGAGAGCAACCCATTAAAAGCAAGCTTTGAGGGCGTGCGCGAGATCGCATTTAGCGTGCTTAGCATTAGCGCGGTGCTGCTTTGCGTGTTTGTGCCGATTGCCTTTATGGAGGGCATCGTCGGACAGTATTTTAACTCCTTCGGTATGAGCGTGAGCGGCGGTATCGTGGTGTCGTTTTTGGTTTGCATTATGCTGATACCTAGCCTGGCGGCGAGGTTTTTGGGCAAGGGCGAGAGTAAATTTTACCGCATGACAGAGCCATTGTTTGAGGCGTTTGAGAGCGGTTATGAGCGGCTTTTGAAGCTTATTTTGAGGTTTAAAACCGCGTTTGTTATACTCACTTTTGGCGTGCTGGCTCTTTGTATGAGCCTAGCGGGTAAGGTCGGTATGGACTTTTTACCCGTCGAGGACGAGGGACAGTTTGAGATATTTTTAAAAGCAAGCCCGGGCATCTCGGTCGAGGCTATGAGCGCTAGAGCTAGCGAGGTCGTGCGCGCAGTAGATGGCGATCCGCGCGTCGAGTACTCGTATATGATCGCTGGCTACACGGACTCAAAGGACGCGTATAAGGCTAAAATTTATGTCCGCTTAAAGGGCTTTGAGTCGCGAAAAGAGCGCCAAACGCAGATAATGGACGAGTATAGAAAAAAGCTTAAATTTGATGACCTCAGCGTCAAAGTCCTGCAGATACCATACGTCGATACCGGTAGCGACAGCGAGCCTGTGCAGCTAACGATCACTGGCGATAGCCTGGAAAAGCTAGACGAAATCCTGCCAAAAGCCATCGCCATGGTGCGCGCGATAGAGGGCACGACGGACGTGGGCAGCGATAACGAGGATAAGATAAACGAGCTACAAATCAGCGTAAATAAAGACAAAGCCAAACGCCTAAACGTCGATCCTAGCGCGGTGGCACAGGTGATATATGCGTCCTTTGGGCAAAATAGGCTTGGTAGCTTTGATAACGGCGACGCGCAGTACGATATGATACTGAGGTTTGACGACGAGTACCGCAGGGACGCGCAGGCGCTGCAAAAGCTAAAGATCAAAAACGCCCACGGCGAGAGTATAAGCCTAAGCGCGGTGGCGGAGTTTAAGACGAGCAAGACCTTTTCTGTGATAAACCGCTTTAACAAACAGCGTCAGATCAGGATCGTCGCAAACGTGGATAACGTCCCGCTAGGCGCCGTGCAAAAGGGTATTGACGAAAATATCGGTCAAATTTTACCCGCGGGCTACGACTACGTGATGACGGGATTTATCGAGATGATGAACGACACGAACGCGGCCTTTGTCTTTACGATCAGCCTTAGCGTCGTACTCATCTATATGATCCTGGCCGCACTCTACGAGAGTTTTATTTTGCCGCTCATCATCATGATCTCAATGCCGCTGGCGTTTGGCGGCGTGGCGGTCGGGCTGTATCTTAGCGGCAACTCCTTTAGCCTATTTGTGATGGTCGGCGCGATCTTGCTTTTTGGTATGGTGGGTAAAAACGCGATTTTGGTCGTGGATTTTGCCAACCGCTACGCGAACGAGGGCGTGGAGCTAAACGAAGCCATCGTGCGAGCTGGCGTCAAAAGACTGCGAGCGATACTGATGACTACTTTTGCGATGATATTTGCTATGCTGCCGCTAGCTCTTAGCAGAGGTGCCGGATACGAGGGCAACTCTCCTATGGCGATCTCGGTGATCTCGGGGCTCATTAGCTCGACGCTGCTAACGCTGCTGGTCGTGCCTGCGCTCTTTGGCGCGGTGTATAAGATAGATAAATTTGTGAGTAAAATTTATAAAAGAGAGGAAATCTAGGGCTCAAATTTGAGTTTTCTCTCAGCTGAGCCTGCGTCAAATTTGCGCTCGGCGGTTGCTCGACCGTTGGGCGCTGATTTTGATTAAACTAAAAAGCCGATTTTGCTTTGAGACCACATTAAATTGATTTAGGTAATTTAACGTAACAAATTTGCCGTTTTGCATTCGTCTGCCTCTGCTAAACCCTGTTTTTAAATATTCAACGCAAAATATAGATTCCTTATTTATTTGATAATGGTTTTAGAAATTATTAATTTTTAAAATGCTAAAATCCGCGCCGATTTAAAGTAAATTTAAAGGGCAAATTTTAAACGTGAATATATTTGACAAAAAGACGATGTATAAATTCATACTTATATTTCGCTGATATTTTGCATTCCGCTAGTTATCGTATGCTTTACTGGTTCGGTTTTAGTTTATAAAGATGAGAT
>CALBNA010000363.1 GCA_937896205.1 uncultured Campylobacter sp.
GTATAAGAGACAGCGGTACGGCGATCATTTTTATCGACGAGGTGCTTAAATTTGAAGACGGGCGCATAAAAACCAAAAGCGTGATAAAAGAGGATAATAAATTTCTCGCGGAGGGCAAATTTGCCATGCACAAAACCGTCGAGATGATGGCTCAGTCGCTGGGTATCTACGACTCAAAGATGCGCGAGCTAAAAGGTATGAAATTTGGGCTAGGCTTTTTGCTAGGCAGTAGAAAATTTGAGATATTTAAGCTGTTTTTAGAGGTCGGAGACGAAGTCGTCATCGAGGCGGCTTGCTCGATACAAGACGCAAGCGGTTTTGGCGTTTACGACTGCGAGCTTTACGTAAACGGCGAGCTTGGAGCGCGCGCGACGCTAAACGTGCTAAGCCCGGACGAGGAATACGCAAAAAGGATACTGGATGAGTAAAAGAGTGCTGATAACAGGCTCAAGTCGCGGCATCGGTGAGGCTGTGGCTAGGCGGCTGGCGGCAGCGGGATACGAGGTCGTACTGCACGGCAAAAGTGAGAGCGAGCAATTATTAAATTTACAAAACAAGTTAAATTTGAGAGCTTTAAAATTTGACGTCGCAGATACACAGGCGGCAAGAGCGGCGATCGAAGCCGACATAGAGGCTAACGGCGCTTATTACGCCGTCGTGCTAAACGCCGGTATCACGCGCGATAACACCTTTGTCGGCATCGAGGACGAGGATTGGTTTAGCGTCGTGGATACGAATTTAAACGGCTTTTATAACGTCCTAAAGCCCACTCTCATGCCTATGATTCGCGCCAAAAAGCCCGCTCGTATCGTCGTCATGAGCTCGGTCTCAGGCGTCATCGGCAACCGCGGACAGAGCAACTACGCAGCTAGCAAGGCTGGCCTCATCGGCGCAGCAAAGTCCCTCGCAGTCGAGCTTGCCTCGCGAAACATCACCGTAAACTGCATCGCACCCGGACTCATCGAGACTGATATGACGGACGGCGGCTTGCCGATCGAGGAGATTTTAAAGGCCATACCTGCTAAAAGAGCGGGCAAAGCAGACGAGGTCGCGCCCTTGGTCGAGTTTTTACTAAGCGAGGGCGCAGCCTATATAACGAGGCAGGTTATCGGCGTAAACGGAGGGCTTTGCTGATGCGAGTTTTTATAACGGGTATGGGCATGGTGAGCGCCTTTGGCAAGAGCTGGGATGAGATAAGGGCTAAATTTGAGCTCGGTCGAAACGCCGTGAGATACATGCCTCAGTGGGATAGATACGCCGATCTAAATACCCGCCTGGCTGCGCCTATAGAGGGCTATGAGTGCCCTAGCTCGTGGGACCGTAAGCAGTTAAGGAGCTTGGGTACCGTTTCGATGTATAGCGTTGAGGCGGCGGGGCTGGCGCTAAGAGACGCGGGGCTCATGCGTGGCGAAAATTTAGACGCCGCGAGCCTCGATCCCAGCGTGCAAGAGGGCAGACTAGGCGTCGCATGCGGCTCGTCTACGGGCAGCACCGAGTCGATACTAGCGATGGCAAAGCTGCTAGAGCGCGGCGAAAACGAGTGCAACGCCAACACCTACATCAAGATGATGCCTCACACCACGGCGGCAAATATCGCGCTTTTTTACTCGCTAAAAGGGCGTATCATCCCGACGTCATCGGCCTGCACGAGCGGATCGCATGCGATCGGCTACGCTTATGAAAGCATCAAAAGCGGTAAGATCGATATGATGTTAGCAGGCGGCGCCGAGGAGCTGTGCCCGAGCGAGGCGTACGTGTTTGACATGCTTTATGCCACTAGCGTGAAAAACGGCTCGCCTGAAATTTCGCCGGCTCCCTTTGACGAGGGGCGCGACGGGCTAGTGCTAGGCGAGGGTGCGGGAATACTTTTGCTAGAGAGCGAAGAGAGCGCTGTAAAGCGCGGGGCTAAAATTTACGCCGAGGTCGTAGGTTTTGGCTCAAACTGCGACGGCTCGCACGTCACTCGCCCGCAAAGCGCAACGATGAAAGGCGCAATGGCTTTAGCTTTAAAAGACGCAAATTTA
>CALBNA010000364.1 GCA_937896205.1 uncultured Campylobacter sp.
TCCGTATTCATAAACTACGCGCTTTGCTTCGCGCTTCCGGCGCTGATTTTCGATAAAATTTACCACGTAAACATCGACACCACGCTTATAAACGTCATCGCCACGGGCTTTGCCTGTTCGATGCTGGGCGCTGCGGCGATATTTTTGGCGTGCAAATTTTTAAAATTTAACAAAGCCACGACCGTGAGCGCCGTACTGCTTGGGATGTTTGGAAACACCGTATTTATGGGTATGCCCATCATCAAGGGCTTTTTCGGCGAGGACGCGATGAATGAAGTTATATTTTACGATCAGCTAGCCACCTCGATCCCGATTAGCATTTTTGGCCCTTTTATCCTGGCGTTCGGTGCTCCGGCGAAGGTTTCGCTCGTGCAAAACGTTATGAAAGTGATCAAATTTCCCCCATTCGTCGCGCTAATTTTTGGCTTTTTGCTTCGCGGCTTTCCGCTTCCAAAGGTGCTATTTGACGCGCTTACGCTTTTTGCGCAAAGCGTCGTTCCGGTAGCTCTTTTTGCGATAGGCATCGGACTTGGATTTAGGAGCATCAAGAGCTGTTACAAATCAACGGCCGTGGTAATCGCGGGCAAGATGCTGCTAGCGCCTTTTATTTTTATATTAGTCACGATAGTTTTGGGCGTAAATTTCGGTCAAATTTGGATGATAGGCATCCTGCAGTGCGCCATGCCGCCGATGGTGCTAGCAAGCGCGATGATCATGAAAGCAGAGCTTGATAGCCAGCTAGCCGTAGCCGCCGTAGCCGTGGGAGTGGCGTTTAGCTTTATTAGCCTGCCGCTTTTATCATACGTTTTTAGCTTGATGGCGTAAATTTCACGCTCGTTTCACGTTTCTTGGCTAAACTTCCATCATAAATTTTCTTAAAGGAGATGCTATGAAAAAGTTAGCTTTAGTTGCGCTTAGCGCGTTGTTTGTTACAGGTTCTATCTTTGCCGCCGAGATGAAAGGCGATATGATGGAGAAAAAAGATACCATGATGGAAAAGAAGGACGCCATGATGGAGAAAAAAGACGATATGATGATAAAAAAGGACGAGATGAAGGGCGACATGAAAGAGATGAAAGACGATATGGGTAAAAAGAAAGACGATATGAAAGACATGAAAAAGGATAAGATGTAATGACGCAAATTTTGCTCGTAGAGGACGATGAGACGCTAAGCGAACTCATCAGCGAGTATCTGAGCGAACAAGGCTACGACGTGACCGTTCGCACCGATGCTAAAGCAGCTCTAGATACCGCCTACGAGCGAAATTTTGATATCCTCATCCTCGACGTCAAGCTACCTAAAGGCGACGGTTTCTCCCTTTTACGCGAACTTAGGCGGCTTGGCGACGACACGCCTGCGATCTTTACCACCTCGCTAAACGCGCTACAAGACCTAGAGATCGGCTACAAAAGCGGCTGCGACGACTACCTTAAAAAGCCGTACGAGCTAAAAGAGCTTTTGCTTCGTATTCAAATTTTACTCAAGCGCAAATTTTCTCACGTAAACGACGAATTTATAGAGCTTAATGGCGGATATAAATTTTATCCAAGCTCCAAAACTCTCAGACAAAACGGGCAAATCGTAAACCTCTCAAACAAAGAAAGCGAACTTTTGGCGCTATTTTTGGAGAATAAAAACGCGCTGCTTAGCAAAGAGGCGATATTTGAGAAAATTTGGAACTACGGCGAGGAGCCCAGCGAGCTGAGTCTGCGGGTTTACGTCAAAAACTTACGCCGCATTTTAGGCAAGGACGCGATCATAAATAGGCGCGGCGACGGCTATATCTATGTCTGAGCGCTCCGCCGTTATAGCCAAAATTCTCTCGCTTTATCTCATCACTAGCGCCCTATTTTTGGGGTATTTTTTCACGAATGACTATAAGATGAAAAAAGAAGCCCTCGTCTCAAACGAGGTCAAAAACCTAAAAGAGATCAAGATGGGCATCTACATGAAAGCGCGCATGGACGGGCTTGGCGCGGTAGAAAGCTTTACCGCCGAAAAAGACGTCAAAGCCTGCATCGTAGCTAAAAGCGGTCAAATTTTATACGGCGAGGCGGGCTGCGCTAAATTTGACGACGCCCAAAGCAGCGCGGTCGTATCAGACGGCAAGGTAACGATATTTGAGGCTTTGCAAAATATGGACGAAGGCGACGCGGACGAGCTAGCGACGGCAAAAATAGCGCTAATCGGTAAGGACGTCACGAGCGAGCTAAATTTGCTGCGACTGCGTACGGCGCTAAATTTGCTTATCGTTTTAGGCGTTATCATGATAATCGCCTTTTATCTAGCAAAGACCGCGCTAGCGCCGCTACACGCCAAGATCGCCGCGCTAAATCGCTTTATAAAAGACTCTACTCACGAGATAAACGCGCCCCTTAGCGTCATACTTATGAGCATCGAAACGGCAGATAAAAGTAGCCTAAGCCAGAGAAATCTAAAGCGCCTAAACAACATCCAAACCGCCGCCAAAACGCTAAGCCGTACCTATGAGGACCTCACGTATTTATCCTTTGGTGCCGAGCGCTGCGCACCAAAAGAGGAGCTAAATTTGAAAGATATTTTAAACGAGCGACTCGAATTTTTTGCTCCGTTTTTTGCTAAACGAGGGCTTGATTTAAGGCTAAATTTAAAAGACGCTCTCATAAATGCAAATGGCTATGAGCTAAAACGTGCGGTGGATAACCTACTAAGCAACGCCGTAAAATACGCAAACCAAGGCGGCTACGTCGCGGTTAGTTTGCAAGACGGCGAGCTAAAAATCTCAAATAGCGGCGAGGGGTTAAGCAAAGAGCAGCAAGATAAAATTTTCGAGCGATACACGCGGTTTAACGAAGACCAAGGCGGCTTTGGCATAGGGTTAAATTTGGTAAAAAGAGCCTGTGAAAACAATGCTATCGCCGTAACCTGCGAAAGCGAACCTGGCAAAGAAATAACCTTTACGCCTGTCTCTTATACACATCTCCGAGCCC
>CALBNA010000365.1 GCA_937896205.1 uncultured Campylobacter sp.
CAGTAAAGCGCGCTCAAGGGCAAAAGCGCTATAGCTAGGCACTTTTGCCACAAATTCGGAGCGTAAAAATACTCCTGCGCAAAGGCGTAAATTTTCCTTTTAAACACGCGTTTTGGCTACTTCTCGCACGCTCTCGCAGATATATGCAACCTCTTCGTCGCTAAGCGCGTTGTAAACGGGCAACGAAAGCACCTGCTGATATGTTTTTAGCGCATTCGGGAATGAATTTACCTTAAGCCCGTATTTGCTCTTATAGTAGCTTAAAAGGTGCATCGGCTTGTAGTGAAGCGCCGTGTGGATACCGCGCTCTAGCAGCTCCTTCGCAAATCCGTCGCGGTTTTTGTCGATCTTGATGATGTACTGGATGTAGACGTGGTCGCGCTTTTTGGTCGGTAGCGAGACGTGCGGGCAGTCTGCTAGCTCTTTGTCGTAGATGGCGGCGATCTGTCTGCGTCGCGCGATAAATTTATCCGTCTTTTCAAACTGAGCCACAGCATACGCCGCGCAAAGCCCGGTTAGATCATACTTCACGCCGATATCTACGACGTCATAGACGTAGCCTAGGTTGCCGTCTTTGTCTATGCCGCCATTTACGATCGCGTGGTTTCGCAGTAGTCTAGCGCGCTCGGCGACCGCGTCGTCGTCCGTTAGCATAAAGCCGGCCGTCGCGATCGGGTTAGTTAGCTGCGAATGCACGTTAAAGCAAGAGATAAGCGAGCGCTCATCAGAGCCGATTTTTACGCCGTTATAGGTTAGTCCGATAGACTTGCCCGCGTCGTCTAGTACCTTTACGTCGTACTCCTGCGCGATAGCGTAAATCTCGTCCATATCAGACGCCTGCCCCGCTACGTGGTTTACGAATATACCTTTTAGCTTTTTGTGATTGTGCAATTTTAGAGTATTTCGTAGCGACTCGGCGTTCATGTTAAAGTCGTCTTCGTTGATGTCGACGAATATCGGCTCGGCGTCAAAGTGTCTAATCGCCTGCGCCACGCTCGGAGTGGAGTTTACCGAGCAGATAATCTTGTCGCCGCGTTTTAGATCCATCGAGCAAAGCGCCAAATGATGGGCGGCGCTGTTGTTATTTGTCGTAACGGCATGCTTTACGCCAAAATACTCCCTAAGCTCGGACTCCAGCCTATCCACGATCGCCGAACCGTGGTCTTTTAAGGCTTCTTTGATGAGCGTGGTTTCGGCCTCGTCGATGGTCGGTCGATAAAACGCTATCTCTTCCATTGTGCCTCCTTGTTTTTTATTTTTATCTTACCTTTTAAATTTCGTTTTTTAAATTTTACTTTAGAGCCGAATTTGCGGCAGTTTTATCTATTTTTTACTTTCAGCAAAATCATCGCGACTCTACCGTCAAATTTCACCGTTTTTGACTTTCAAAACCTCAGCCAAATTTATCGCCGTAGCCGTAAATTTAGCTCAAATTTTACTCGCTGTCCAAGCTAGCAATCGGCGGCAACGAGAGTTTAAATTTATTCGCTCTCATCCTTGAAAATACCGTCGCGACGAGTTTTGGGTCAAATTCGCTCGCAAGCTCGGCCTCGCTTTTACTCTGAGCCAAACGCAAGACCTCATCTAGCCGCTCGTAGCTATAGCCTATGTCAGCCTCGTCGCTTTGTCCTTCCCAAAGGTCGGCAGATGGGGTTTTTGCGATGATTTTTTCATCGATACCTAGTTCGCGCGCCAGCTCGTAAATTTCAGTCTTAAAGAGCTCGCCGATCGGATTTAGCGCGCACGCCATGTCGCCGTAGATCGTACCGTATCCAAGAAGGCGTTCGCTTTTGTTGCTAGTACCCACAACTAGCGCGTTTATCTTTGCCGAATAGTCGTAAAGCAGGCACATCCTCGCCCTTGCGCTTAGATTTCCCATGCGCAAATTTGACAGCGGCTCGCCGATTTGCGCGGTAAAACTATCCAAAATCGGCTGGATTTCGATGATTTTATGCGTTATTTTTAGATCTTCGCAAAGCTTTAGCGCGTCGCTTAAATTTCGCTCGTTCGAATACTTCGTCGGCATCAAAAGCGCATGCGTTTCAAAGCCCGTGCGCGCGCAAAGAGCGGCTACGACGGCAGAGTCTAGACCGCCGCTAACGCCCAAAACAAAGCCTTTTGAGCCGCTTTTTTCGAGGTCTGTCTCTTATACACATCTCCGAGCCCACGAGACCGTACTAGAT
>CALBNA010000366.1 GCA_937896205.1 uncultured Campylobacter sp.
GCGGCATACTCGGCAAATTTTACGATAGATAGGACTTTATTTACAGCTTGCACGGGCGAACGATTTGCTCTTGCAAGCTTAAATTTGCTTTTATTTTCGGCAGATCCCACACAAAGCGCGAAAGCAAATTTAGATCGCTACGGGTAAATTTCAGCCTTTAAATCCACGCTATTTTTTCAAATCTTGTTTTATCAAATTTAACGGTTCTTGATTTTTATTTTTTAAATTTAAGCGCAAATTTGGCTCAAAATGATCAAATTTATGGAGGTTTACGAGGCTAAATTTACGCCTCAAACGCAAGAAATAAAACAAAAAAAGAAGTAGCGGACGCGTCAAATTTGCGTCCGCGTGGCTAAAAGCTAGTTTAGAAGGTTAAATTTATATCCGAGTTGTAGCCAAAGCTCGTTGTTGTCGGTTTTTCTAACGGCTCCTCTGGTATCAAAGTTCTTTCTCTCAAGGGCCGTATAGGTGACGCTTGCGCTTAGCCCTTTGACCCACGGCATATCGTAGCTAGCCTGCGCCGCCCAGCCTTGGACGTTCATGTGCGTGTTAGCCGCGGTCGGACCGGCGTTGCGGTGAGGGGCGTCTTGTTTGCCTTTTACTAGATGTAGTTTTGCTTTTAAGCCCTCGGCGCCCACTTCTTTAAAGTCGTATTCAAACAAAAGTTTATGCGTATTCATGCCCGCATAGCCCGTAAATACGAAAGGTCCGCGAATAGGAAGCAGCGTGTACGAGCCAGGGCCGTTACCTAGACCAAACGCCAAAGCGTCGTTGTCGCCGACGGTCGTATAGGCATAAGACGCGCTAAAGCCCACGAAATCATAAATGCCCGCTCTTAGACCGATCATATTTCCGTCGTAGTTTAGATCCTCCAGGCCTCTTGTGGTGCGAGACCCCTTGTACATCGCGTCAAAACCGAGCTTAAAGTCGCCGACGGGTACTTTATAGTTAGCCTCGGCTAGGTAGAAGTTGATGTCGCCTTGCAGCGCGCCGCGCCTAAGGTCGGTCACTCTAGCGTATGCGCCGGTTAGTTTTAGATTCGGGATGCTTTGATTTATGACCGCGCCGGTAAAGATATTGTCAAACTCATACGCCACGGGTCCCATGCCGCCTACTATAACTCTATCTTTAAAGTGTGGAGCGCGTCCCTCTTTGCCGCCAGCTACGACGGCGCTTCTACCTTGAAATTTATAATACCAGCCGCCGATCAATGCGGTGTTTGGTATGTCTTTATTTACGATCGTTAGACCCTCAAACGCCTCTTTAAACGCGCGCGTCGGATTGCCCGCTACTAGCGGAGTATTTACGTATTGACGGCCGAATTTTATATCGGTCTGCCCTATACCGTAGCCCAGATACGCTTCAGACATTACCGCGCCTTGCGTTCTCCACTCTTTGTCGTATAGAGTGCCGCTTTTTCTCATGCTGTTAAACGGCAAGAAGTTGCCCTGTCCCGTAATGCCGAGCCTAAAGCCGTAAAACGGATCGGTAACGTATCCAAGCTCAAGCTGTATGGACGTCAGCTGCTCGTCGTGTATCGGCGCGCGTTCGTCTTTTTGATCGACGTAGGTGGCTTGGATCTTGCCCGCTAGTTTTCCTTTGGTAAATGCCTCTCCAAAGGTGTCGGCTGCGTTTGCGGCATCCAAAAAGCCAAGCGCCAAAACGGCGGCTAAACTTAGTTCTGCTAGTTTCATAAAAACTCCTTGGTTAAATTTAGCAAATTTACGTCCCGCAAATTTAATGCGGAACATTAATTTTTATATTTAAGGATTATAGCACAGAAAATAATAAAATCCGTGTTAGATTTGTGATATTTGCTAAAAATATCGCGGATTTTAGGCAAATTTAGACGACCGAGCGCTCTTTAAGCAATGTATAAAGCTTAATCGTCGAGATAAAAAATGTCACGATCGCAGGCCCCAGGATAAGTCCCCAAAAGCCAAACGTCGAGATACCCGCTATCATCGAGAAAAACAGCAGTAGCTCGTTGATCTTTGTCGGGATTTTTACGAGCTTATCGTTGATAAATTTAATCACGATCGGCTTTAAAAACGTATCTGCGACGATAGATATCACGACGATAGTATAGACGGCGATGACGATCGCGGCCGCGGTGTTGCCGTTAGCAAACTCGTAAAGGCTAATCGGCCCCCAAGCTAGCAAGCCGCCAACGACTGGCACGAGCGAAGTAAAAGCAAAGAGTATGCCCATCAAAAAGCCGTTGTAGCCGTACGAAATCGTGATGATAGCAAAAAGGCAGCCCTGTAAAATCGCGTTTAAAACGATAGAGTAAAGCACGACGCTCATGACGTTTGCCACTTCGCTGAGGATAAATTCGCTCTCGCTCTCCTTCATAGGAAGCGCGCTTTTTAGGTAGCCAACAAGCTCGCTACCGTAAAGCACGGCAAAAAAGAAAAACACGAGGATAAAAATCATGTCTACGAGAAAATTTACGCTTGATTTTCCGATACCGGCTAAATTTGCGATGAGATTTGCCGAGATAGCCTTGACGTCGATATCGGCGACTATCTCTTTGATTTTAGGTTCTAGAAATTTGATCGGTTCTGGTAGCTGAAATTTGCCGCTTTGAAAATAATCTAGCGTATTTGTTATGTAGCCCGTGTTAAAGCTCGCCGCGTGTTTAGCCAGCTCGATCACGGCGTATAAAAGCGGCGCGATAAATAGCGAAAACAGCGCTAGCGTGGTAAGAGCCGCCGAGAGCGTCTTTTTGCCCTTAGTTAGCTGTAAAAATTTGACGTTTACGTTTGAGGTGGCGACCGCGAGCAAGGCGGCGATAAAGATATTTAGCAAAAACGGCTTAAAAAGATAGCCCACCAGTCCTAGCGCGCACAGCATCAAAAGCCCGAAAAATATACGGTTGTTTTTCATTTTTATCCTTTAGGGGCTTATTATATCAGATTTTGCGGGGTTTTGCGGACGGGCGGCGCTTTGGGGAAGATAGCTTTGGCGCGGTTGATAAATTTGACGCCAAATTTGAGTGATTTAAATTTACAAAACAAATTTAATTTCATCCTTAGACAATCAAATTTAAAGTTTATAGCCTGTCTCTTATACACATCTGACGCTGCCG
>CALBNA010000367.1 GCA_937896205.1 uncultured Campylobacter sp.
TTACTCTCCTTTAAAGTAATTTTTAAATCTCGCATCAAAATTTAGTAACACGTATCCTATATTTAAATCCATTTTTGGAAAAGTGCTCATAACTAAAGAAATTCTTTTATCATCGCATATATACTTTCCGCTATACCCGCCAGCACTATAATCGGTTAACCTCTTAAACATAAAGTATCTCTGTTGAAAAGCAATAGTTTCATTTGTTTTATTGTCTATGATTCTCATTGTGTCGGAGTGAAAGTATTTAGAAGCGAACCGATTTAAATTTACCTTGTCATATAGGACGGTATAGTTCATCTTAGGCATCTTGTCTTTCGTAGTTATGATTTTATTCGAGTCGATTATTTTTATGATTCTAGCTCTGATATCATCATAGTGCGACGTCTTATCTCCTAGCTCTTGCTTTACCTCTTTTACTATCTTGTCGTAATCGTCTTGATTTTTTTCGTAATGATATATGGCTACGTTTCCGTCGGGTAAATTTAAAGCCAAAGTTTTTAGATGAATGCCGTCAAGGTAGTTATTCATCATATATTCTATATCCTGCTCGTTAAAGCCGTTAAAAACATTATCCTCAAAATAAATACTCTGCGGATACTCTACCGTCTCCTTTATAAAAGCCTTAGGAGCGGTACCGCAGTAATACGCCCCAAGAATGTTCGTGATGATGATGTCGTAAGTGGGGATTAGAAATAGCGCGGCCGCTACGATGCCTCTGATCCAAATTTTATTAGTGTATTTTACGGTGATGACCATAACTATAGTGCTAACTGCCAAGTAAGGAATAATGTAAAAAAGCAAGATTATCATACCCATAGCGTATCCTTTTTAGTTGTCGCCAAAATAGAGACGGTACGTTCTGCCTCGTGCCTAAAATTTGCGGGTCAATAAAGCCCGCAATCGCTTTAAATTTGACAGCTTCGCATCTTTTGCAAATCATTGATAAAATAATAATGTCGTAAGGCTTAAGGCGGAGTTAAATTTGAGCTTCGGCAACCGCTAGTAGTCAAATTTGACACTTGTTTTTACGAATTCTAATATCGCAAATTTAGCCTCACAAGTTATTTTTTGTGATAAATTTGCTCCAAATTCGAACCTAAATTCAAAACAAAATTTAACCGCGCCAAAGCTGCCTGCACATTTACCGCAAAATTAATCGGCCGTCAAATTCACTCATTTTATAAAATGAAACTAAAATTTCAAATCTAATTTAGATATTTTAAAAACAAATTTCGGTAATATTGCGTTAGGCAAAAATTTATCCGAAAGGAGCTGTTATGAGTGGTATTGCTCTCATCGTCTGCTTCGTCATCGCGGTCGTCGTTATGATCGTGCTGATTTCTAAGTTGGGGGTTCATCCCTTTATAGCGATCATGCTCGTTTCGCTGGCTCTAGCCGTCGTCGCGGGCATCGACCTGGTCAAGGTTCCCGCGATCATCGGAGAGGGATTTAGCGGGATATTTAAAAGCATAGGCATCGTCATCATCCTGGGCGCGCTCATCGGTATGGCGCTAGAAAAGACGGGTGCGGCGCTAAAGCTGGCCGACATGGTCGTGCGCTGCGTAGGCGACAAGCGCCCCGAGCTAGCCATGCTCATCATGGGCTGGATCGTTGGTATCCCGGTCTTTTGCGATAGCGGCTTTGTGGTACTAGATCCGATCCGCCGCGCGATAAAGGAAAAAATCGGCGCCAACCCCGTAGCTATGGCGGTCGCGCTCTCGTGCGGCCTATATACATCGCACGTATTTATACCGCCGACGCCGGGCCCGATAGCGGCTGCCGGACTAGTTGGCGTGGGTCACAACCTGCTACTAGTCATCGCCGTGGGCGCGGTCGTTTCGATACCGGTTCTCATCGCGGGCTATCTTTTTGCTAAAACCATCGGTGCAAAAGTGAGCCTAAAAGAGGATCTCGCAGACGTGGGTAAGAGCTACGACGAGATCATCAAAGAGCACGGTAAGCTGCCTTGTGCATTTTTGAGCTTGGCGCCGATTTTTATGCCGATTTTGCTGATGGCGCTGGGTTCGGTCGTCTCGATACTAAAGCTAAAAGGCTCGTTTGCGAATTTCGTTTTATTTTTGGGCAATCCGATCATCGCGCTCGGCGTGGGCGTGCTATTTGCCGTCATCTTGCTGGCTAAAACGGGCAAGCTTGGCGAATTTAACCTCATGACCAACGAAACGCTAAAGATCGTCGGACCGATCCTTTTCATCACGGCTGCGGGCGGCGTGCTGGGTAACGTCATCGCTAAGGCCGGATTTGTCGAGTTTATGAAGGCAAACGCCCATCTCATCGGCACCGTGGGTATATTTTTCCCGTTTGTTATATCCGCTATCATCAAGACCGCTCAGGGCAGCTCGACCGTGGCGCTTACGACGACGGCCTCTATCATGGGGCTTTTCACCGATAGCGGCTCGATGATGAGCGCGCTGGGGCTCACGAGCGAGATGGGCGCGGTGCTAACGGTGATGGCGATCGCTGCGGGCGCGATGACGGTTTCGCACGCTAACGATAGCTACTTCTGGGTCGTTACGAACTTTAGTAAGATGTCGCCGGAGCAGGGCTACAAGACTCAGACGATGCTTACCTTTATAATGGGTATCGTAGGTATGGCGACGGTTTGGGTAGCGTCGCTTATTTTGCTGTAAATTTGACGGTTAAATTTTGGGGATAATTAAATTTGAGTGCGGCTTCGGCGTGA
>CALBNA010000368.1 GCA_937896205.1 uncultured Campylobacter sp.
CGCAAAATGTTTAGATCCTTAGCTTCTTTGCTATCGGCTAATTTTGATTTATTTTTTTGCTCTACTTTTTGAGTTTGTACGGAGCTAGAGGTTTTTTGTTCTTCTTTAGCTTCGGCATATCCCGAAAATACGAGGACGGCGCACGCCAATCCCGCCAAAATTCTCGCCTTCATTGATTTTTCTCCTTTAGTAAATTTCTAATGTTAAATTTGAGCGCGTCGTCATCGCAGACGTCGATACAGCGTCCGCAGCTGATGCACTCGCTCGATGTTATAAACCCGCTTTGCTTGCCGATAATGCCGAGCACTTGGTTTTCCGGGCAGATTAGCTTACACTTCATGCAGTTAGTACAGCTAGCCGCGTCGTGCTTTACTCTGATAAGGGCAAATTTGCCGGATATCGCGTAAAAAGCACCCAGCGGACAAAGCTTTGAGCAGACTAATCTATCGCCGATAAACGCGTCTACCGCAAACACCCCAAACGCCACAAACAGCCACAGCGTGCCGCCGTAGATGACGCCGCGCTGAATGATGCCGATAAAGCTAATGCCCTCAAACGCCGGAGCCGAAGTGACTAGCGAGATAAAAAGCGTAAATCCCAAAACGTAATATCTCGCGCTTCTCGTGAAATTTACGAATTTTTTATCTTTATCGTAGCCAAGCTTTACTCTGACCCAGCGAGCGGTTTCGGTGATGATGTTTACCGGGCAAACCCAGCTGCAAAAGGCGCGCGGAGCGACGATCGCGTAAAAAGCAAACACGATAGCAGCTCCCACAAGTGCACCCGAAGCGATACTAAAACTAGCTAAATATAACTGCAAAACGGCAAACGGATCGCTAAGAGGAACGACTCCGAAAAGCAAAGACGAGCTGAGATTGCCTTGTAAAATTTTAACTCCGTAGTAGTTGCTCGCAAAAAACAGCCCTAGGATTAAAATTTGACTTATCCTTCTTAAAATCAAATATTTCATAGCAAATCTCCGCTATTTAGATAGTCGTTTAGCTTTTTCTCGTCGGTTTTAAACTCTTTTGGCTCAGCGTCTTTTAGTTTTTTATCAGCGCCCTCGACCCAGCCTTTTACGTACTGTTCGTTGCTAGAGCCCAGTCCGATCTCGCGCGGAAGCACGAAGATAGAAGCTTTTGGCGTCACGCAAACTTGCTCACACATGCCGCAGCCCGTGCAGTAGTCGGCGTCCACGACAGGTTTAAAAAACGCATGCTTTTGCGTGCGTTCGTTGCGAACGTATTCAAGCTTTAACGCCTTGTCTATCAAAGGGCAAGCGCGGTAGCAAGCGTCGCAGCGAAGTCCTTCGTAAGCGATGCAAAAATTCGGATCCAACACCGCGATACCCATCTGCGCTTTGTTTATATTTAGCTTGCCGTTATCCTCGCTCACCAGCTTCGTATCTAGAGCTCCGGTCGGACAGGCAACCGTGCACGGGATATCCGGGCACATATAACAAGGGATATTTCGCGGGGTAAAAAACGGAGTGCCGTAAGGCAATCCGTCGTCTAAATCCGCAAGCTTAAGCGTATCCCAAGGACAGGCTTCTACGCAAAGCCCGCAGCGTATGCACTCGCTAAGGAAATTTTTCTCCTTTAAAGCACCTGGCGGCCTGATGAGTAGAGTTTGAGCTTTAGCTGTCGTTTGCGTACTCCAGGCAAAGCCGCCCGCGAGAACCAAACTAATCGCTTTTAACCCAAATTTTAAAGCCTCTCTTCTATTTTGCATTATTAAGCCTTGTAAATTTTAACCGCGCATTTTTTATAGTCGGTCTCTTTTGAGATCGGGCAAGTCGCATCTAAGCAGACTTTGTTGATATATACGTTTTCATCGAAAAACGGCACGTACACTAGGCCCGAAGGAGTTTTGTTTCGTCCGCGCAGATCGATTCTTGCTTTTACCTTACCGCGGCGAGACTCGACCCAAACTACGTCGTTATGCTGTAAATTTAGCTTCTGCGCGTCGCCTTCGTGCATGTAGCAAAGCGCTTCAGGTACGGCGCGGTAAAGCTCAGGAACGCGCATAGTCATAGTGCCTGTGTGCCAGTGCTCCAAGACGCGGCCCGTGCATAGCCAGAAAGGATACGTAGTATCAGGCATCTCGCACGGATCCATATAAGGACGGAAGAAAATTTTGGCCTTATTAGCGATAGAAAATTTCTCGTCTCCGCTAGTTACTTTGGTCAAATCGCCTTTTTGCAACTTGGCTTTTTTATTGCCGTAGAATGCAAACTGCTTGCCGTCTTCGGCGTATTTTTTGGCATACGGATCGTATTTGGCGTTAAATCTCCACTGAGTTTCTTTACCGTCTACGACGGGCCACCTTAGTCCGCGCACTTTGTGATAGGTATCAAAGTCCGCCAGATCGTGTCCGTGACCCGAGCCAAATTTGCGGTAGTCTTCCCAAAGATATTTTTGGATGAAAAATCCGTATCCCTCAAACACCTTGCCGTCTGAGCCGACTACTTTTCTGCTGTCGCCAAAAACTTCAGAGTTATCAAAATCTTCCATTACCGAGTCTTTTGCAGGATAACTCTTAGCCTCTTCGTTTGCAAAAAGCACGTCAAATAGCGTATCTTCTTCGCTATAACCCATGGCTTTTGCCTCGTCTAGCACGCTTGGGAGCGTTAGCTTATCGTCCACTTTTTGTTCGCCCCAGACCTCTTTTAGCTTAAAGCGCTTAGCAAATTCCAGCATTTGCCACGTGTCGCTCATCGCTTCGCCTACCGGAAGGACTTGCTGACGCCAGTGCTGCGTTCGGCGCTCGGCATTACCGTACGCGCCCCATTTTTCGTAAATCATCGCAGTAGGCAAGATTAGATCGGCAACCTTAGCCGAGATGCCCGGATACGGATCTGAGACGATGATAAAGTTATCCATCTCGCGAGCGGCTTTGATCCAGTGGTTTGCGTTTGCGGTGTTTTGCCACGGGTTATTTACCTGTACCCACGCCCATTTCATCTTTCCGTCTTCCATATCGCGCATCATTTTTACGTAGTGGGAGGCTACTTTCGGATTTAGCGTGTTTTTAGGCAGTTTCCAAATTTTCTCGCTTATTTCGCGGTGTTCGGCGTTATCTACGACCATATCCGCAGGCAAGCGGTGGACGAAAGTACCGACCTCGCGAGCCGTTCCGCAGGCGCTTGGTTGTCCGGTTAGCGAGAAAGCGCCCTCACCCGGTTTTGCGTGTTTGCCAAGTAGCATATGCACCATATAGGCTTGCTCGTTTACCCAAGTGCCGCGTTGGTGCTGGTTAAAGCCCATAGTCCAAAAGCTAACCACTTTTCTGCCTTTTTCGATGTACCAGTCGGCTAGTTGCTTTAGCTTTTTCTTAAATTCTTCCATATCCTCGTTCGGATCGCCTTTTATTAGCGGAGCGGAGAAATCAAGCGTATAGGGCTTAAGCGCTTCTTTAAATTCCTCAAACGTGATTTGCCAGTGCTTGCCCGCGGTAGCCGTATTTTTATTTTCCATCACGTCGCCCTCTTTATAGCCTAGATAGCCCAGAGTCACGCCTTCGTTTTTGCTTAGTTTCTTATGAAGCTCCGTCTCTACGACGTCTTTTTCGTTTGAGTAGTTGGGGTGGTTTGGATTATTTCTAAGCCCATAACCGATATCGGCAGGTCCCGTCGCAAATACGCAGTGGCTATTTACGTAGTCCCAGTCGATGGCTTCGGGATGATTATAAACGATCTCGTGAGCGATGTAGTTCCAGATAGCTACGTCGCTTGACGGAGCAAAGATAATCTCCGTATCGGCGATATTTGACGTTCTAGTCGAATACGTGCTTAAATTTACGACCTTTACGCGCTCGGGATTGCTTAGCTTTTTATCGCTTACGCGCGCCCAAAGTATCGGGTGCATCTCGGCCATATTAGCGCCCCAAGCCACGATAGTATCAGTTAGCTCGATGTCATCATAGCAGCCTGCTGGCTCGTCTATACCAAATGTCTGCATAAAGCCAGTGACCGCGCTTGCCATACAGTGGCGAGCATTCGGGTCAATAGAGTTGCTTCTAATACCCGCTTTCCATAGTTTGACGGCTGCATAACCCTCTAAAATAGTGTATTGACCCGAGCCGAAAACGCAGGCTGAATGCACGCCGTTTTTAGCCATGGTTTCTTTATATTTTTCAGCCATGATATCAAAGGCTTTTTCCCAGCTAATAGGCTTAAATTTGCCTTTTTTATCAAATTCGCCCTTTTCGTTCACGCGCAAAAGCGGCTGAGTGATGCGGTCCGCGCCGTACATGATCTTGGCGTTAAAGTAGCCTTTGATGCAGTTTAGGCCGCGGTTTACTGGTGCTTCAGGGTCGCCCTTCACTGCTACGATTTTACCCTCTTTGGTTGCGATCATTACGCCGCAGCCAGTTCCGCAGAACCTACATGCAGCCTTATCCCAGCGCCAGCCCTTTTCAGCTGCGTTTTGCGCAGCTGCCATAGAGCTAGGCAGCGCTATACCGGCACTCGCGCAAGCAGCCGAAGCGGCGGCGCTTTTTATAAAATCTCGTCGATCCATTTTATCTCCTCGTTTATTTTTTAAGATAGTTCTTAAAAATCAGGTGGATATTAACCGTTACAACCTAAATTTAAGTTGATTAAAAACAATTAGTTCTTTAGCAATATTTGGCATTCAAATTAAGACCAAAATTATCTTTATTTTGCCTATTTTAGGGGTAATGCTTAAAAGTACGAATAAATATAAAAC
>CALBNA010000369.1 GCA_937896205.1 uncultured Campylobacter sp.
TTCGTTACGAGCGTCCGCAAAAAGGACGCTTGCGCGAGTTTCATCAGTTTGGCTGCGAGTGCTTCGGCGAGCCTAGCGTTTATGAGGATGCGAGCGTTATTTTGATGATAAACGAGATTTTCTCGCGCCTGGGTATCAAAACCAAGCTACTTATAAATTCGCTCGGAGACGCCGCTAGCATGGTCGCCTACCGCGAAAAGTTGGTTAAATTTTTAGACGAGCACGAGGGGCAAATTTGCGAGGACTGTAAGCGCAGAAAGCTCACAAATCCTATCCGCGTGCTAGACTGCAAGGTCGAAAGCTGTCAGAAAATCTACGAAAACGCGCCGCTGATAATCGGTAGCCTAAACGACGAATGTGCAGGCGAGTTTAAAAAGCTGCAAGAAATTTTAAGCGGCAACGGCGTGGAGTTTGAGATAGATCCAAAACTCGTGCGCGGGCTTGATTATTACTGCAAAACGGCGTTTGAGTTCGTTTCAAACGAGATCGGCGCACAAAGCGCGGTCGCGGGTGGCGGACGCTACGACAGGCTGGTCGAGTACCTAGGTGGCAAGGCTAGCTACGGCGTTGGCTTTGCGATGGGTATCGAGCGCATAATGGAAATCCTGGGCGGCCGCGAGAGCCAGAGTAAAAGAAGCGGCGTATATATCGGCGCGATGGACGCCGATGGTGTGGACACGGTCTATAAAATAGCGATAAATTTAAGAAAAAGCCTCCCGGTTCTCGTGAGCTACGAGCCTAAAAAACTACAAAAGCACCTAAATGCCGCGGATAACGCTAACGCTAGGATTTGCCTTTGCGTCGGCGAGGACGAACTAAAATCAGGTAAAATTTGGCTAAAAGATCTGAGCGAAAAAGCCGAAAAAACGATTGATTTGGCAGATCTGGAGAGTGAGCTTAAAAGGATTTTTAATGTATGATTACGGTTTAAATTTATGGGGAAACAATAACTTTATCGTCGAAAACGGTAAAATTTGCGTCAATACCGGCTCAAAACCCGCCATCATCGATATCGTAAAAAGCATCAGGAGCGAAGGCTACCGAGGCCCGCTGTTGCTGCGCTTCCCTCACCTCATACACAAGCAAATTTCGCAAATTTACAAAAGCTTTGAGAGCGCGAAAAACGAATTCGGCTACAAAGGCAGCTTTAACGCCGTCTATCCGCTAAAAGTAAATCAATACCCGGGCTTTGTGAAAAATCTAGTCCGTCACGGCCAAAAATACGGCTACGGGCTGGAGGCCGGCTCAAAGGCCGAGCTGCTGCTGGTGATGGCGTATAATAATGAAGGCGCGCCGATCACCGTAAACGGCTTTAAGGATAAAGAGATGATAAACATCGGTTTTATCGCGGCTGAAATGGGGCACAACATCACGCTAACGATCGAGGGGCTAAACGAGCTTGAGGCTATCATCGCCATCGCAAAAGAGCGTTTTGCACCAAAGCCAAACATCGGTCTGCGCATAAGGCTGCATAGCAGCGGATCTGGTATCTGGGCTAAAAGCGGCGGCATAAACTCAAAATTTGGCCTAACGGCGACCGAGCTAATCGAAGCGGTAAATTTGCTAAAAGAGGCAAATTTGCTCGATCGCTTTAATATGATCCACTTTCATATCGGTTCGCAAATCACCGAAATCCACCCGCTAAAAAAGGCTCTAATCGAAGCAGGAAACATCTACGCCGAGCTGCGAAAAATGGGCGCAAAAAACCTAAAAGCCATAAATTTAGGCGGCGGTCTAGCCATAGAGTATTCGCAGTTTAAAGAAAACTCGAGCCGAAACTATACGCTTAGCGAATACGCAAACGACGTGGTCTACCTGCTAAAGACGATGGCGACGCAGCGAAACGAGGTGGAGCCCGATATCTTTATCGAGAGCGGCCGCTTCGTCTCGGCTTCTCATGCCGTGCTAGTAGCGCCCGTTTTGGAGCTCTTTAGTCAGGACTACACCGAGGAAAAGCTCGTGCTAAAAAAGAAAAACCCTCAGCTAATCACCGAGCTAAACGACCTGCTAAGCACGATAAAGCCGTCAAACGCGATAGAGTATCTGCACGATAGTATCGATCATATGGAGAGTATACTCACGCTGTTTGATCTAGGTTACGTCGATCTACAAGACCGATCGAACGCTGAAATTTTAACCCACCTAATTATAAAAAAAGCGGCTAAAATCCTCGGCACCAAACAGCACAACGCCGAGCTTTTAAAGCTGCAAGAGGAGGCGCAAGAGCGCTACCTCGTAAACTTCTCGCTATTTCAGTCGTTGCCTGATTTTTGGGGGTTAAAGCAAAATTTCCCTATCATGCCGCTTGACCGCCTAGACGTGCGCCCTACCCGCTCGGCGTCGCTGTGGGATATCACCTGCGATAGCGACGGCGAGATAGGCTTTGACGACGAGGAAAATCCTCTATTTTTACACGACGTGGATGTGGAAAAGGAAGAGTACTTTTTGGGATTTTTCCTAGTCGGAGCGTATCAGGAGGTGCTGGGTATGAAACACAATCTCTTTACCCACCCGACCGAAGCTACTATCGAGATAGATGCCGAGGGGTTTAAGGTGTCGCACCTGCTGGAGAGCCAATCGATCCTTGATATCATGGAGGATCTTGACTACGACATCTACGAGATACAGGACATCCTAAACGAGCGCATCGAAAAGTCAAAACTCGTAACCGACTCGCAACGCAAGCAAATTTTAGGCGAAATGTATCTGTTTTTAAACGATAACGGCTATCTAAAAACTATATCTTAAATTTACAAAAAGGAGTAAAAATGCTATCAAAAAGAGTTCAAGTGCTAGGCGAGAGCCTAACCATCGAAATCAGCACCAAGGCAAAAGAGATGAAAGCCCGCGGCGAGGACGTAATCAGTTTTGGCGCGGGGGAACCGGACTTTGACACGCCCGAGATCATCAAAAACGAAGTAAAATCCGCCCTAGATAAAGGCTGCGGCAAATACACCGCCGTAGCAGGTACGCCCGAGGTGAGAGAGGCGGTCGCCGCAAAGCTAAAGCGCGACAACGGCCTAAACTACGCGCCTAATCAAATCATCACCAACGTCGGCGCTAAGCACTCGCTTTTTAACGTATTTCAGGCGCTAATCGACGAGGGCGACGAGGTCATCGTGCCGAGTCCGTACTGGGTGAGCTACCCGGAGATGGTCAAATTTAGCGGCGGTAAGCCCATTTTTATCGAAACTAGCGAAAAGACCGGCTTTAAAATCACTCCCGATCAGCTAAAGGCGGCGATCACTCCTAGAACTAAAATTTTAGTGTTAAACAGCCCTTGCAACCCGACGGGCGCGATATATAGCCGCAAAGAGCTGGAGGCGCTGGGCGAAGTGCTAAAAGGCACGAAAATCATCGTAGCTAGCGACGAAATGTACGAAAAGCTAAACTACGAGGGCGAATTCGTCGCGACTGCGGCGGTGAGCGAGGATATGTTTAACCGCACGATCACGATAAACGGCCTAAGCAAGTGCGGCGCGATGCCGGGTTGGAGATTTGGCTACATGGCTAGCCCGTTTAAAGAGCTAAACGCCGCCGTAAACAAGCTACAAAGCCAAAGCACGAGCAACATAAACTCCCTAACGCAAGCCGGCGCCATCCCTGCGTTGCTGGGCAAGGCGGACGAGGATATCGCGTATATGAAGGGCGAATTTAAAAAGCGCCGCGACCTGGGCGTTGAGATGATAAACGCTATACCCGGCCTTAGCGTGCTTAAACCTGACGGCGCGTTTTATCTTTTCATTAACTGCTCCGAGGTCGAGCCTGATAGCATGAAATTTTGCAAAGAGCTACTAGAAAAGGCCAAGGTTGCCGTGGTGCCCGGCGTTGGTTTCGGTATGGACGGATACTTTAGGCTATCTTTTGCGACCGATTTGGAGAGTATCAGAAAAGGTATCGCAAGGATCGGCGAATTCGTAAAAAGCTATAAAAAATAGCATAAATTTTGACTCAAATTTGACGCGGCGAGCTGGTTTTGCGGCGTCAAATTTGGGTTTTTCACTTCTGCTAAATTTGACCTCCCTTTCATCTCAAATTTTACCACGTTAAAATTTAAGCCACCTAGGCAAGATTAAAAGCTGTGCCGATAAAAATCTTTACCGCATGCTTTGGTAAAAATTTGCACCAAAAAGTTATTTGAGAAAATCAAAGCGACGAAAACAAAATTTGAAAAACGGCATTGGCTGTAAATAACGGCTTTATGTATTGCGACGTGAATTCAAAAACAACGCAGGAGATTTAACTGATTTTAAGAGGATATTTGTAGTAAGAACTGCAAAAGTGAGTTTTTTAAATACTAATTTTGGGCATTTTGCAAGCGAATAAAATTTACAGACTTCAATCCAAATATTCAAATTTCTGCTCAACGTTCATCATCACTTCGCAGCCCGTGTATCCGCCCTGTTCTTCAAGCCACGCGAGCATGCTCAAAACGTCTTTTACGCCCAAATTTGAGAGAATTTGCTCGGTGAGTTTTAGGTCGTGATCGCAGCCGCGCTCGTGAAGCTGGGCATCCAAAAGCTCAAAAAGTTGTATAAATTTATCCTCGGACATGGGCAAATTC
>CALBNA010000370.1 GCA_937896205.1 uncultured Campylobacter sp.
GTGTTAGCACTGGAGCATGTCACCTCTAACGTTGTCGGGGTTAGGGGATCGTTAAGGGGGAAGGGAGCGACTT
Source organism: uncultured Campylobacter sp. (assembly GCA_937896205.1). Lineage (GTDB taxonomy): Bacteria > Campylobacterota > Campylobacteria > Campylobacterales > Campylobacteraceae > Campylobacter_A. The sequence goes on from CALBNA010000370.1 coordinate 74, forward strand.
CGTAATTCAAGCCCCTTCCCCCTTAACAAGAAAGATTAAATTTAATGCATAAATCTAAATTTAACCAAACCAAATTTAGCACCTTAAAGATGCGGGTCTCGGTGCGTAAAATTTACAAATTTGCGTCAAGCAAACGATCTCGGACCGATAAATCCGTAAAAGCGCAAATCCGCTAAAATTTGATAGAATTAGCAAAAAAGGCAAAAATGAAAACAAAACCGTTTTTATCGCAGCTGGTCGCGCTAGTCGTCGTTGCGGCGATATTTTACGCTAGCTACGGCGCCACGAACGCCCTCGCGAGCGCTCGCGCAAACGTACCCGAGATTTATTTCGCGTGGGAGCGCGCGGTGCCGTTTTGGGCGTGGAGTATCGTGCCGTACTGGTCGCTAAATTTGCTCTACGCGCTTGGATTTTTCCTCTGCCGTGACGGCCGTGAGCTCGCGCGCTATGTCACGCAGCTACTCGCCGCGCAGATGATCGCGACGCTATTTTTTATCATTTTTCCTCTGCAAATGTCTTGGGAAAAGCCCGCAGTTTCGGGCCTTAGCGGCTTTTTGTTCTCAAGCCTCGCCGCCTTTGACCTCCCGTTTAATCAAGCCCCGTCGCTGCACATCATACTTTGCGTCGTGGTGGGCGCATTTTACCTTCGCAAGGCGCGCGCAGTTTGGCTTAAGGCGGCGCTTGCGGCGTGGTTTGCGCTCATCGGCCTTAGCGTGCTGACCACGTATCAGCACCATTTTATCGACATTCCGACTGGGTTAGCCGCCGGTTGTTTCGTGCTGCTCGTTCGTCCGATGGATGGCGAGCCGCTTAGGTTTGCCATGGCCGCGGAGGCTACGCGCTACAAATGGGCGGCTCTGTATCTGGGGCTTGCGTTTTTGACGCTTTTTGCGGCGATTTTAGGAGCTCAAATTTGGAGCTCGTGGGCGCTGTGGCTGTCGTGGGCGAGCCTTAGTTTCGCGCTGGTCGCCTGCGGTTACGCGTTTTTGGGCGCGCGGGTTTTTGCTAAAAACGGGCAAGGTCGTCACGCCGCCACGGCTAAAGCTTTGCTCTTTCCCTATCTTTGTGCCGCGCGGTTAAATGCTCTTTTTTGGCTGCGCGGACGCCGGCTTTCAGACGAGATTTTGCCGGGGCTCTATCTGGGCTCAGTTAAGGAGGCGGGCAAATTTGACGCTGTGCTAGATCTCGCGGCCGAGTTTGAGCGGCCTGGCGGTGCGCAAATTTACGCGAGCATACCTATGCTAGATATGATAATGCCCGGCGCGGACGAGCTGAGGCGCGGCGCGGACGAGCTAGAGCGACTTGTAAAAACGACTCTTGGCGGCGGTGAAAATTTGTCGCAAATGGAGGCGAAACTAGGATCAAATTTTAGCGCCAAGGCGGGCTACGCGAACGAGCGAAATTTGAAATTTGACGAGCAAGTGGACGTGCGGGCAAATTTGCAAACGCGCGGCGTGGCAAACGAAAGTAAGATCGCCGAGGCGG
>CALBNA010000371.1 GCA_937896205.1 uncultured Campylobacter sp.
TTGCATAACCGTATCGTTCCACAGGGGTGGCAAAGGGGGCAATGTTTGTTGCGGCGGACGCGGCGGCATTTTTTCCGCCTGCTTTCCGTTTGGCCTGCTTATGTGTCGAACGCGCCTTTTTTTGTTCTTTGTTTTCTGATGGTGTGTATACCCATTCTTCCCAAATCGCTTCGGCTTGTTTTTCGGTCATCTTGGTCGGCTCGCCTTTGTAAATGGCCAATATGGCCTCAGCCATGGCGTCCATATCGATTTCCTGACCCATCTCTTTTGTCATTCTCATTCTTTCGCCGTTAGCCATGCCTAATGCGTAAGCTGCCCTTTGGCCAAATGTGTTGAGAGAAGCATCGTTGGCTGTACATTTTGCCGATACGGCTTCTTCTGTCTGACTTCCGGTCAGTTTCGTTTTGCCTTCCGCGCCGGATGCATAACCGTTTTTTTGGGCAGGCATCTCAAGGGCGAGTGGAGGGGCTGTGGCAGCGAGAGTGGCTAGAGAAAAGGCACAAGCAAATGCCAACATACCGACTCTGAAAGTTTTTTTCATATATTTTTTATCGGCGATTTTTAGCGCTTTTATATCGTCTAAATTTTGACCGGCCTTGCCTTTTACTATCCCTGCAAATCGCATGATTTCAGGACTTGGCGCGCTCTTTTTATTTTTTGATTTGTCGGCCGCAATTAGCTTTTTTACTTCGTTTGACAGCATGGTAGCTATCGCGATCAGATCGCTTCTGTCGCTTGGTATTTCGATGTGAAATGTCGTAGTTTGCATATTTTTCCTTTGGTTTAGTGCGCTTCGCGAGACTTTATCTCGTCGTCGATCTCTAGTAAAAATCTATCGACCAGCTCGCTCTCTGGCAGCCTCGCTACTACCTCACCTTTGCGCATTATCATGCCGTTTCCTTTGCCAAATGCTATGGCTACGTCCGCACCCTTAGCCTCGCCGATCGCGTTTACGACGCAGCCCATCACCGAGACGTTTAGCGGCTCTTTGATGTGTTTGGTTTTTTCCTCGACGAGCTTTACCGCAGCCATCAGATCAGCCTGCAAACGCCCGCAGGTCGGGCACGAAATGATATTTAGCCCCTCTTTTTGGCGGCCGCTATCTTTTAAGATCGCTTTTGCGACCTTAATCTCCTCTTCTAGCTCGCCCGTAATGCTGACTCGCATCGTGTCGCCGATGCCCTCCAGCAGCAGTCCGCCTAGCGCGATAGCGGACTTTATCGTCGCGTGAAAACTAGTGCCAGCCTCCGTCACGCCTAGGTGAAACGGATAATTTACCAGCGGCCGCAGCGCGCGGTAAGCGGCCATCGTGCGCTCGACGTCGCTTGATTTTAGCGAGATTTTGATATCGGTAAAGTCAAAATCCTCGAGCAAATTTATGTTATAAAGCGCGCTTTGCACCATCGCTTCGACCGTGCGACCGTATTTGTCCTCAAACTGCTTTTCTAGCGAGCCCGAGTTTACGCCGATGCGGATAGGCAGATTTCGCTGCTTGCACGCGTCCACGACGGCTTTGATGTTCTTTTTCGAGCCGATGTTGCCCGGGTTTATGCGGATAGCGTCGACAAACTCGCTAACTATCACGGCATAGTTGTGGTTAAAGTGGATGTCGGCGACGACTGGTAGCGGGCTAGCCTTCACGACCTCGCGCAGCGCGGCGGTGTCCTCTTTGTCAAACACGGCACAGCGCACGATATCGCAGCCCGCAAAATAAAGCCGCTGTATCTGCTCTAGCGTGCCTTTTACGTCTTTTGTTTTGCTAAACGTCATCGACTGCACCGATATGGGCGCGTCTCCGCCTATTTTTACGTCCCTGATTTTTATCTGTTTTGTGGGGTATCTTTGCAAATTTAGCCTTTAAATTTTATTGTGCGATTATATAAAATCTTGGCTTTTAAATAAATTTACCGCCCAAAAATCTACTCGCCAAAAACCTCGCGCCTGTACCCCCGCGTATCTATAAATTTAGCTCTCAAGCCCTTTTGCTTTTCTATGTGCGCGTCTATGTTTTTGCTAGTTATCTCTACGCCTAGCCCTGCGTGCTCGCCCTGCCCCGTTAAGAAATCTAACATCATATCGCCGAGCCTTGCGTTATAGTGGCTAGCCTCCCAGTAGTACGGCGAAATTTGGTCTGCGTCTTTAGGTAGCTCCTGCGCCGTTATCTCGTTATAAAGGCCAAAATCCACTATCCTAAACGGATTTTTTCCTAGACGCTTGGCAACCTCTTCATTTACGGCCGTTATCTGCTTTTTCCACTCATACCATGCCGCGTCAAGCCCAACTCGGTAGTCCATAGTTTCAAGCAGCCTAGCATGTAACGGACTTATAGCGATATCTAGGGTTGTATTATTTTCGTGAACATCCGTTAAAATCTCGATAAAATTTTCATAAGACAGCCTTGACACCTCGTCCCTTTTGCGTTCAGCCATATATCCACTTTCTATCTTTTTTACGGAGTATTCGTAGTAGCCCCCGTTTCTTCGCACCTCTTCTAGCAGCGACACCTCGGTCCGTCTACCGTCGGGCTCAAAAAGCGGGGTTTTGCCGTATTTTAGGACGGTCGCTATCGAGTCGCGAAGCGTCTGGAAGCTAAATAAAATTTTATACGCGCTAGGATTTTTAAAATACTCCTCGAAATCATCGGCCTTGCTACCGCCGCCTAGCATCGTCTTGTCGTCAAAAACTAGCAACGCCTGCTTTAAATTTCCCTACTTTATCGCCCATTTTAGATAGGCCTTAGCTTCGTTTAGATTGCTCCCCGATACGGCCGCGTTAAAGGAGGGCTGCGCGAAATATCTATGCGCAGAATTTAGCGCGGTTTGAGGGCGAGAGTTTCCTAAAAATATCGATGCGGGCCTGATTTTTTGAATCTTTAAAACCTTCATAAAACGCGACTGCAAATCCTCTCTAGGCTTATTTTTAAAGATATCCGTATCGTAAATCCTGTATGGATCGACCAGGTAGTTAAAAACCGCTACGAGCGCGAAAATCAAAGCCGCCGCGGCCAAAAAGCTAAACGTCCATTTTTTAAATTTCATACGATTTTCATAAAAGTTAAAATATAAAAATTGAGACATTTTGTGCAAATTTAAAACGCCCAGCGTAAAACAAAGCACCGCAAGGGTCAAATTTGGCCAGCTAAGATTAAAGCCTTGCAGTTTTTGAGCAGAGTTTTTAAACAGTAGCGAGACCGCAAAACCCGCGATCAAGTAGTAGAGCAAGGTGTTTGTGCTGTCTATTTGTATATTTGGATTCCACTCGCCAAATTTAACGCCGTACTCTCTCAAAAAACCGACCTTTTTCTCTAGCCGCGAATTTAGAGTTAGCCCGCCGCCTAGTCCAAACATCTCCTTTAGCACCTTTAGCGCGTCGTCCCACTCCTTTGCTCTAAAAAATACCCAAGCGATATTTACGAAGTTAAAGGTTATAAACCAAGCTACAAATTTATTTAGCCTAAAGCCCAGCTCGCTCCAAATCCTTTGGGCGACCAAAGCCGTGCCGTGCAGACATCCCCAAAATACAAATGTCCAGCCCGCCCCGTGCCAGATGCCACCTATCACAAAGGTCGCGGCCAAATTTACGTACGTCCGTGTCTTGCCCCTACGGTTGCCTCCTAGCGGGATATAGACGTAATCTTTCAAAAAACGGCTTAGCGTGATATGCCACCTGTGCCAAAAATCCTGAATATTTAAAGCCTTATAGGGCGAGTTGAAATTTATCGGGAGTTTGATGTTAAAAAGCAGCGCCGCACCGATCGCCATATCGCAGTATCCGCTAAAATCAAAATAAAGCTGAAACGTGTAGCTAAGGCTAGTAACCCAAGCTTCGATCAAATTTAAGCTCGCAGCCATGTCAAATCCCTCGGTCGCCCAAACGGCAAAAGTATCGGCGATAACGACCTTTTTAAAAAGCCCGATAGAAAGTATAAAAAGTCCAAGAGCGATATTTTTGTAGTTGATTATTTTATTTCTAGCTTTTGCAAACTGCGGCATCATCTCCTCGTGATATACGATGGGGCCGGCGATTAGCTGCGGGAAAACGTAACAAACAAGCAGTAGTTTAAAAAATCGTACCGCTTCGCGCCCTCTCCCGCCGTGCAATCCACCAGATATGCGATCTGCTGAAACGTAAAAAACGAAATCGCAAGCGGCAGGAGTAAATTTAGATGCACTATCTGCGTACCGAAGGCGAAATTTACGTTGGCGATCAAAAAGTCTGAATATTTAAAATACCCAAGCAAGGCCAAATTTGCCGCGATACCAAGAGCTAGGAGAATCTTTTTTGAAATTTTAGGATTATTTTTACAAAGCTCTAGCCCAAAAGAGTAGTTAAATATCATCGAGCCCACTATTAGCGGCAGATAGGCGATGTTCCACC
>CALBNA010000372.1 GCA_937896205.1 uncultured Campylobacter sp.
GTCATAAACCGCATGGTTTTTATCGCGGGCGGCATCGCTCACGGCGCATACGGCGGGCTTGGCATCGCGTTTTATTTTTCGCTCGAGCCGCTGCTTGGAGCGAGTCTGTTTTCGCTGTTTTTGGCGCTGCTCATCGCCACGATCACGCTCAAAGACAAGAGCAAGATGGACTCCGTTATCGGCGCGCTGTGGGCGTTTGGCATGGCGTTTGGTATCATCCTAACCGACCTAGCGCCGGGCTACAACGTCGATCTCATGAGCTATCTTTTCGGCTCGATTTTAGCCGTGCCGCAGGGCGATCTTGTTTTCATGGCGGTCGCAAACTGCGTTATACTCGCGTCCGTCGCGCTATTTTACCGCCAGTTTGAGGCGCTTAGCTTTGACGCGGAGTTTGCGCGGCTGCGCGGCGTGCGCACGACGCTGCTGTACTACGCGCTAACGTGCATGATGGCGCTAAGCGTCGTGATGACGATACGCGCGGTCGGGCTAATACTCGTTATCGCGCTACTCACGATCCCGCCCTATATCGCGGGCGCGATATCAAGCCGTCTGGGCACGATGATGCTAAACGCCGCGCTCATCTCGGCCGCGTTTTGCGTGAGCGGGCTGTGGCTGAGCTTTGAGGCAAATTTAACCAGCGGTGCCAGCATCATCCTCATCGCTTCGGTTTGCTTTTTTATATTTACGGCTGTAAAAAGGCGGTAAATTCGGCGTTTTGGGTTAAATTTGATCAAATTTGGCTTGTGACCCCACAGGCGACAGACTGCGCGGCGCTCTCAAATTTGGCTAAATTTACGGATTGATTAGCTTTTGCTTTACGTAGTAGCCTAGGTGCTTTTGCAAGAGGCGGTCGTTTTTTGAAATCTCGTATAGCGAATTTATCAAATTTTTATACTCGTCGCTCTCCTCGTCCACTACGCAGTAAAAGAGAAATTTTTTGTTTTCATAAAAACAAAGCTCGACTTTAAACGATACCCACGAATAGCCAGAGTCAAAATACCTAAAATACACGTCGCCGATATCGACTGTATCGCGCTGCGTTATAAAGCGCTTGTTTGTGACGTATAATTTTTTTGCTTTGGCGGTCTTTATGCTTTGCCGTGCAAAAAGGCAAAATAAAAATGCGCAGCCCGCCGTCATAGCAAACCAAACGGCGCCCACGTCAAAGCCCTTGTCGCCCGCGTATAAAAGCAGTATCAAAATACAAAGTGCGACTCTAACTTCTTTGTGGACGGTATGCACGAGCTCAAATTCGCACAAAATTTTCTCTTCGGCGTCAAGCTTCATCCGCCTTGGCGCCGCTAAATTTTTATCCTCGTTCATTTTCCTTTTCCTTTTTGCGGTCAAATTTACGCCGAATTTTTAAATTTAAACCTGAGTTTGGGCCGCGCACGCCAAATTTCGCTTTCGATGCGCGCAAATTTGAGCAAAATTTGGTACTCAAACTCACCATTAAAACCTTAAATTTAACCGCAAAATTCGGCCGCTCCGTATTTAAGCATGCAAAAGCCATTAGCTCAAATTCCCCCGCGATCTTTTATTTTTATAGTAGCTGCCGACCTCGCTAACGACGATGCCAAAGAGTATGAGTCCGGCTCCTGCTATTTGCACGCCGCTTAGTATCTCGCCGCCGAAAAAATACCCCACAATCCCGGCGCTTACCGGCTCAAAGGTAAAGATGAGCGAGGTTTTAACGGGCGTGGTGTAGCGCTGCGCCGCGGTTTGCACGAAAAATGCCAAAACTGTCGCAAAAACCGACGTTACCGCAACCGCGACGAAAAACGCCTCATCCAAAACGGGCACGACGCCGCGAGGCTCGAAAATCTGCGCCGCGACGCAACAAAGCGCCGCCACAACCGCAAACTGCGCGCTCACCATACAATAAAGCTCGCACCTGCGCACCAAAACGCCCGTGAAAATTATATGTAGCGCAAAGCCCAGCGCGCAAACGACGCTAAGCGCCTCGCCCGCGCCAAAACCAAGCTCGCTGCCCGTTAGAAAATAAAGCCCAGCCGCCGACAAAAATGCGCCGATAAAGGCATAAACTACGACCTTTTGTCCGAAAAACGCAAGCGCGATAAAGGGCGTAAAAACGGCGTTTAGTCCCGTAATAAAGGCGACGGTGGAGCTTGGGGCGTATTTTAGGGCAAAGGTCTGAAGCGTAAATGCCGCGAACAAAAGCGTGCCTAAAAATGCGCCGAATCTTAACGAATTGCGGTCGATCTTGCGCGTAAATTTGAGGCTTATGAGTGCCATCAGCGCGGCCGCGATCAAAAATCGCCAAAACAAAAGCGTAAAAACGCCGTTGGTCTTTAGCGTCTGCGCCATCGGCAAAAACGTCACGCCCCAGACCACCGCGATCACGAACAGCGCGAAGTCGGCCTTAAGCTCGGTTGATTTTTTCATCTGATTTCTTTAGCTAAATTTAAGTGGCAAATTTAACGCAATTTCTCTAAATTCGGGCTTTATCGCGTCAAATTTGAGAGTCGCCGCCCTTTTTGCTAGCTGGCAAAAAGGGTGATAAATTTAAGAAGGAAAATCGCCGCGAGAGTAAATT
>CALBNA010000373.1 GCA_937896205.1 uncultured Campylobacter sp.
ATGAACGCGAGCGTAAAATTTTAAATTTAATGGAAGTAAATTTATGAAGGAAATTTAGAGCCGAGCGGCTCTAAATTTGATTATTTCGGGTTTCCTAAGCTAGCTTTGATAAAGCCCAAAACTACGGGATTTGGATTCGTTAGGCGGCTGGTGAACTCCGGATGAAACTGCACGCCGACGAACCACGGGTGCGAGTTTTTAGCGCCCGCCCCAGCCGAGCTGAGTTCGACGGCCTCGATCAGTCCGTCGCTCTCGCCGCTAACTATCAAGCCGTTTGCTTCAAATTCGGCTCTGTATTTCGGATTTGCCTCGTAGCGGTGGCGGTGGCGTTCTTTGACGCATTTTGCGCCGCCGTAGATTTGGCTTAGTAGCGAACCGGGCTTAATGTCGCAAGTATACGCGCCAAGCCTCATCGTGCCTCCGACCGGGCTTTGGTGCGTACGGATCTGCGTCTGACCGTGAGCGTCAATGAAACTATCGATGAGATATATGATAGGATTTACGCACTCGGGCTTAAATTCGACCGAATTTGCATCCTCGAGTTTTAGCACGTTGCGGGCAAACTCGATGAGCGCTAGCTGCATGCCTAGGCAGATACCAAGATACGGCACGCCGTTTTCGCGGGCGTATTTTATCGCCTCGATCTTGCCGCTCACGCCGCGCTCGCCAAAACCCCCGGCGACAAGCACGCCGCCCACGTCTTTTAGTAGCTCATCGACGTTTGAAGGCTCGATTTTCTCGCTATCTATCCACTTTAAATTTACCCTCGCATCAAGGCTCGCACCAGCGTGAATTATACTCTCGGTCAGGCTCTTGTAGCTCTCTTTGAGATCGACGTATTTGCCCACAAATGCTATCGTGGTCTCTTTCGTCGGCGCGATGATACGCTTAACTAGACTGTCCCAGTTGCGCATATCAAGCTTCAGTTCGCCCAAATTTAAAATTTCGGCGATCGGCGTTAAGACGTCTTGGTTATAAAACGCAAGCGGCACCTGATAGATGCTGGACGAGTCGATACTCTCAATGACGCAGTTGCGCTCTACGCCGCAGCTGGCGGCTATTTTATCTTTTAACTCGCGGTTTAGCGGCTGCTCGGCGCGGCAGATGATCATATCTGGGCTAATGCCGATACGACGTAGCTCGCCGACGCTGTGCTGGGTAGGCTTGGTCTTTAGCTCGCCTGCAACTTTGATAAACGGAACGAGAGTTAGGTGGATATTCATCGCGCGTTTGCGGCCGACCTCGATGCGAAGGGCGCGGATAGCCTCCAAAAACGGCAATCCCTCGATGTCGCCTACCGTGCCGCCGATTTCAACGATCAGTATGTCGTGACCCTCGCCCGCCTTTTTGATGCGGTCCACAATCTCGCCTACGATGTGCGGGATGACTTGGATCGTTTTGCCTAAATAGTCGCCTCTGCGCTCTTTTTCGATGACGGAACTATAAACGCGGCCGGTGGTGAAGTTGTTATCCTGGCTTAGGCTCTCGTCTAAAAATCTCTCGTAGTGTCCCAGATCTAGATCCGTCTCCGCGCCGTCGTCGGTGACGAAAACCTCGCCGTGCTCGAGCGGACTCATGGTGCCGGGATCTACGTTGATGTAGGGATCAGCCTTTAGCATGCTTACTTTTAGTCCGGTATTTTTAAGAAGCGTGGCGATAGAAGCCGCCGCAATGCCCTTACCCAGCGAACTTAGCACGCCGCCGGTTATAAAAATATACTTTGTTTCGTTTAGATTTTTTTGCATATCGCGCCTTTTAAATTTTTAGCGAGATTATACCTTATTTAAAATTTATAAACGCTTGAGAGCATAAATAATTTTATAAAATCAAAACTTTAAAATTATATTTTAAGTTAAATTTCTGTAGTATGTTAAGTTATGATTAAAAAATATATTAAAAATATTAAATTCATAATATTAAAAAAGATATTAGTAAAAATTTTTTATTAATATCTTTTTATTTTTTTACTCTATAGCATTTTTTCTTTTTTTTTTAAACTAAAATAATAAATTCTAAGCTAAAATATATTAATTAAAGCTTCATTAAAAAAATAAAATAACAAAAAAATATTTTAAAAAAAACTCTTGACATTTTATTCTATATATGATATAT
>CALBNA010000374.1 GCA_937896205.1 uncultured Campylobacter sp.
GTCGGCAGCGTCAGATGTGTATAAGAGACAGGTTCTGGAATGTTGGTTTTTGGCTTTGCTTGTTTATATTTTATGTTTGTGCCTTTGGCTGTGTCTTATTGGATGTTTGGTTTTTTTGAATGTTTTATAGTGCGTATCATATTAATCTATTTTTGTTTTTATGTCTTATGAAAATATGTTTGGGTTTGAGTGGATTGCATTGTCTGGGATTTTATTAAGAAACTATAATTAATAGCTCAAACCGTTATCTTATTTTTGTTTAGCATTTTTGCCTTTATTCCATAGAGAGTTTTTAGTGTAGTTGGCTGAGTATCCAACTTGGGTGTGTTAAGCTAGGTTTTATGCTTTTTAGACTTAAGATAGGTTAAAAACTTTTAAAGGAGTTTTTCTCAAAGAGTGTGCAAGCACAAGAACTATGATTTTGTAGATGAAAATAAGTATATCTATCGTTTGCGAATTTCTGAGAAGAAATTTAGAGAAATTCTCAAGTATTTTGCCGAAGATATATAGAAGTAAAAAATAAGTAAATTTTGCGGTGAGATTTCCAAGGCCGCCTAGAAGCTTTGCTTTGAGATTGGTGAAAGCCGCTTTTACTTCGCTTCGCTCGTTACTCCAATCGGAACGGTATGCTTAAAATAGACGGTAAAGTTTATACCAAATAGTCATGAGCTGCTCTGTTGGTGAACTAATACCGATACTGTAGAAGTTTCTCAATTTGCTTATTTTATTGACTCTTTTTCTGAGACTTTGGTAAATTATGCTATTTTATGACTTCTATATCAGATAAAAAATGTTATAAAATTTCTCTAAAATTTAGCTTAGAAATTCTTGAATGGATTACACACTTAGTTCTTATGTTTTTCATAGCAACTTAATATTTCTTATGTTTAAATTATGTTTCGTTAAGTCTAATTTAATATTGTATATGAGTGATTGAGAGTTAATTCTTTTTTTGCTTGCTTTTAGAATTTGGGTTTATGATTTTTTTTCTCTTTATTTTCGGCTGGCGGCGTAGCTTGCTCCGGCGCGGTCAAATTTTCATCGGGCTTTAAAAATCCCTCTTCTACCATTAGCTCTACGGCTGCTCTAAAGGTCGGTAGCGCGCTTTGGGCGCCGAAATAATAATACGGTTTCTTCGGCTCTCTGGCTAAAACACCTATCGTATAGCTATTGCCCTGCGAGTCGTTGACGAATCCAAAAAACGAGCCGTTGTAAGTGTTTGCGTAGCCGCCGGTTGTAGCTATGTGCGCCGTGCCGGTTTTGCCCCCGATTTCTAGACCTTCCACCTTTGCTCTTTTGCCGGTGCCGATCTCGACGGTTTTTATCAGGATGCGCTTCATCCTCTCGGCCGCTTCTTGACTTATGGCTTCGACCGGTTTTGGGTCGTTTACGACGAAAAATTTGCCGTCTTTATAGAGCGAGTCCACGACTTTTGGCGTCACCATCACGCCTTTGTTATTAAATACGTTATACGCCTTTAAAAGCTGAATAAAAGTCGCTTGCAAGCCGTACCCGTAGCTGATCGTGGCTTTGTAAATTTGAGAATTTAGCTTGGCTACCGGCGGCATATTTCCGACCTGCTCGTAGGGCATGTCGATGCCCGTTTTTTGCGTGAAGCCGAAATTTAAAAGCCCTGAGTAAATTTGAGAACCGTCTAGACGCTGGGCGATCTGTATCATGCCGATATTTGAGCTATATACGATGATGTCTTCGGCTGTGAGGAAGGGCTCCGGGTGCGTGTCTTTTATCGTGCGTTTTCCTAGCTGATAGACGCCGTTGTAGGTGTTTATGCGCTCGAGCGGATTGATTTTGTCGTTTGCTAAAAGGAGGGCGAAAATAAACGGTTTAAAGACCGAGCCGACCTCGTATGCGTATTCGGTGGCAGATGAGTTTAGCGACTTGTAGTCTTGTTTTCTGATGTTTGAGGGGCTATATCTAGAGGTGCTGGCAAGCGCTAGTAGACCGCCTGTTTTTGAGTCCATGATGCCTACTATTATCTCTTTTGCGTTTAGAAATTCTTTCTTTTCATCGATGATTTGCTCTAGTCTGGTTTGTAGTTTGAGTGAGGCGTTTAGTATGATATCGTATCCGTCCACGCGGTTGGCCAAATTTGAATCACTCGTAAGGATGATGTTGTTTCCGATGTCTTTCGGACCTAGCAGTTTGGCGTCTTGGATCGAGGAGATGTAGTATTCGTAGGCTTTTTCTACGCCTTTTACTCCTTCGGTTTTAGTGATGCCGTCTTTTTCGACCTTTTTTACATAGCCTATCATTGGGGTGAGTGCGTCTGCTGCGACATATTGCCTGCTTTCGCCGCTTTCTATTATGCTCATATTACGCAGTATCGCAGCTCCGGTGCTTGGGTCTTCGTACGGGATAAAGATTTTTTTTCTATACAGCTTTTTTGATAGCTCCTGTAGATACGCCGCGCCTTTGGCATCGATCTTATAGGATAGCGTAACGGCGCCTTTTTGGCTATTGATGATTTTGGTTACGCGCTTGATATCGTCGCCGCTATATATGCAGTAAAGCTTGATAAATAGATCTTTTTTATCGGGGTCGATGTTTCTAGTATCTACCATCACTTTGTAGAGCTTTTGGCTACCTGTGATGCTAAAGCCGTCTTTTGTTATTATGTTGCCGCGTAGGGCCGTGTTTATGTCGCTAGTTTCTAGTTTTGGCAGTCGTCTTTCGATATTTGCTCGGTAAAAGATAACTGCCAAAAATATGCAGATAAAAAACAGAATAAACGCAAATAAAGCGATTGTTTTTGATTTTCGCTGATTCAAGGCTTAAATTTGCGTTCTTGAGATTTCTTTGTATGCGCTTAGGGCTTTATTTCGGATCTCTAGCATGAGTTTCATCGATGTGTCGGCCTTGCCGATAGCGATAGCTGCTTGGTGTAGGTCTTTTACCTCGCCCGTTGCTAGATCGGCGATAGCTTTGTCTGCGTTGATTTGTATCTCGTTTAGCTCTTTTAGCGAGCTATCTAGCATGTCGCCGAAATTTAACTCGCCTTTTTGATTTTGTAGAGTCTTTGCTTCTTTTTTTTCAAACGGTGAAGCGACCGAGCTGATTTTATCTATATTTGTCATAAAATTTAACCTTGTAATAATTCTAACGCGCTTTGAGCGATCGTTTTAGCCGACTGAAATGCCGAAACGTTTGCCTGATAGGCGCGCGTGGCTTCGATCAAATCCGCCATTTCGATGACGGGATTGATATTTGGGTACGCTACGTAGCCTCTCGCGTCGGCGTCGGGGTGAGACGGATCGTATTTTAGCTTAAAATCCTTATCGTCGCGCACTATCTTGTCAACTACGACGCTCATTATAGCAGGTTTTGCGTCTTTTGTATAGAATTTATCGTCTAGCGGATTTTCGTATTCGAGCAAGTTATGTTTTTTCGCCACTTCATCGTTTAGTACACTATCAAAATCAACCGCCTTAAATATCACCTCGCGGCGTCTATATGGGCCGCCTTCTGCCGTTCGCACGGTGTTTGCATTGGCTATATTGGAGCTAATGACGTTCATTCTAAAGCGCTGGGCGCTTAGTCCGTATCCACTGATATCAAAGTCGCTTAAATAATTACTCATAATCTATCCTTAAATTTTACTGCTAGCGTCGATCACGTTTTTAAATATCTGACCGCTTTGTCTCATGGCTCTATCTAGCGCGGTTACCATTATCGCGTTTTTGCTAAGCTCGGTCGTTTCGACGTCTAGATCGACGGTGTTTGCGTCGTTTCGAGCCATGTGTCCGTCGCGTAGAAATATCGTCGCCCCGTTTGATGCAGGGAAATCCACGCGAGGAAAGTGCGCGCCGTCTGTTTGCGCGAGTTTTAAAATTTTATTTTCGTCTTTGCCGTAGATTTCTTGCGCCGTTTGCGACAAGGCCGCTTCAAACGCGATGTCGCGGGCTTTATAAAAAGGCGTATCGATGTTTGCTATGTTACTAGAAATCATTTGCTGGCGTAAATTTCTGCTTGCCAGCGCGCTTTCTACGAGCGGTTTTGATTTTGAGGTTTGGATGCCTGCGAACATTTTTTTGCCTTTTTTATCTAAATTTTACGAAATAATAAGCAAAAGACGTTCCAAAT
>CALBNA010000375.1 GCA_937896205.1 uncultured Campylobacter sp.
AGATGTGTATAAAAGACAGCTTTTATATTACCTCAATATATTCAGCAAATACTGAAAACAAGGCCTTTCTTAACGTTTTACCTTTTGAATTAAAACAATTTATCCATCAAATTTCATGCTAAATTTAACGGATAATTTTTATGCTTATTTTGCTAAATATTTTGCTCGTTATTGTATGTTTTTTGAGATAATTTTTTGAAGTAATTAAGTTAATGAAAAATGCAGGAATAAAATAGGACCTTAATTAGCCCTATTTTTTATGCTTTTTAGGGTAGTCGAAAAACAAGGCCTTTGCGCCGTGTTCTTTTAGTTCTTTAAAGCTACCGTCAAATTCGACGCAAAAGATACCGCAGGTTGGGATATTTCCTATAGCAGCGTCGCTTAAAAGCTCGCAAATTTCAGTTATAGCGTCGTTGTGGGCTATGACAAATACGCTTTGAAATTTGTCGTCAAACTCTCTTATGAAAGTCAAAAGCTCATGTGTCTGCGCTCCGTATAGCTCGTCTTTAAATTTGATTTTCTTCTTAAATTTGACTGCTTCGGCTAGCTTTTGAGCCGTTTTAGCGCAGCGTTTGGCTGGACTGGCAAATATCGCGTCCGTCCTTACCTCGTGTTTTTTTAGCCGTTCGCACATCAGTGCTAGGTCTTTTTTGCCTCGCTCGCTTAGATCGCGCTCAAAGTCGCTACCCTCACCCTCATCTACGGCTTTTGCGTGCCTGATAAAGTAGATTTTTTTCATTTTATTCCGCCTTTTCGGCTTTCGCTATATTTTTTATGTGCTCGATTTCCGCCTCGCTAAAGCCTGATTTTAGGCGCGCGCTTACGTTTAGCTCGCGAGACTGCAAAAAGGCTTTAGGGTAGATTTTTTGCACGATTTGCGCGTAGATTTCGGGGCTTACACCCTCGTTTTCGCAGGCAAATTTAAACCAACGATCGCCCTTTGAGACGTGCGAGATCTCCTCGTCTAGGATGATTTGCAAAATTTCGCAAAGCCGCGCCTTGCCTTCGTATTTTTCGCGCTCGGTTTCCAGCTTTTTTAGCATAAAAGCGTTTGCGTCAAGGCCGTTTGCCTCCATGTACCTAGGCAGTACCGCCATGCGCTCGAGCAGCGACGCGGAGGTATTTTGCAAAGCGATAAAAAGCCCGTCGTGTACGGTAAAATCACCGTATTTCACGCCAAATTTAGCCATGTGATCCTCGATCATCTTAAAGTGCCTGATCTCATCCTCGGCGACCTCTAGCCAGTCGTCATAGTAGGCTTTTGGTAGCGCGCGAAAGCGATACGCCGCATCTAGCGCGATATCTACGGCGCTGTATTCGATGTGCGCGATCGAGTGAAGGAAGGCTTTTTGCTTGTCCGCTTGCTTTTTACCGCCGATTTCTCTCATCGCTACAACCTCGCAAAATGCCTCGTAGCTTGGGCGTTTTAGCGGTTTTATCTCGTCAAATTTACCGCCCTCTTCTATCTTCGCATCAAATTTACCGGCCTTATACTCGGCGTAAAATCGTTTATATTTATCAAATTTAAGCTCCTTGTCGCCGCACTCTAAAATTTCCCAAATTTGATCGAAAAATCTCATTTTATCACCTCAAATTTTACCCCGAAATACCCTAGCGCAAAGCCGATGATATGCGCGTACCAAGCGACGTTTACGCCCATAGCTACGGGCGCGAAGCTCATTAGCAAGATGGCGATTATTAGCCCTTTTCTGCTACTCGCGTCCAAAAACGCCAAAACTCCCAGCAACAGACTGATCGCGCCGCTAGCTCCGACTAAATTTATAAAAGTTCCGTTAGTTTTAAACATAACATAAATATAAATAAAACTAAGCAGCGAAGTCAAAACGCCTCCGACGCAGTAAACGACGGCAAATTTTTCGCTGCCGTAGTACCGCTCAAGAAGCGATCCGAACTGATACAAAACCGCCATATTCATCAGCAGATGGGCCAAATTTGCATGCATAAACATCGAAGTCGCAGGCTGCCAGACGTAAAGTCCGTCCGTGAAAAACATATTTAGCCCAAGCGTCACGTTACTACCGCAAATGCCGCAGTAAACGGCAAAATATACTAGACAATTTAACGCGATGAGCGATATCGTAGCTTTCAAAAACGGCTCCTTTTTAAAGGCTTTATCATATAAAATTTAGACATAAATTTAGCTAAAAACTAACCTTGCCAAAGCCGGCGAATCTGTTCGACGTTAGGCAAGTAGCGTCGCCGCCTTTACACGCTACGATATAGGAGTTTACCTCTTTGCCGCCTATTTTATGGCTATTTTTTTGAAATAGATTCATAAATCCGCTTTTGTTTTTGCCTCTGGTATTATGCATAAATCTTATAGTTCCGTCGTCCTCTATGCGGTCTATGATGCCAAGGTGAGTTATGATTTGTTTGTTTTTGCCTTTGGTTTGACTCGTGGTGTTGTTAAAAAATACCAAATCTCCAAGCTTCGGACTTGTTTGCGAGATCAAATTTCGCTTTTTGTAAAGATTATAAATGGCTTGAGATTTCGATCCGTTTTCGCCGTAAAATTTGAGTAAATTCGTCTCTGAAAAGTAAACGTTATTTATGTTTTTATTTACGAGAGAGACGAAGCCCGAGCAGTCTCCGCCGTCTTTTTTGCCCAAAAAACCTTGCATAAAATTTGAAAGCGCTATGCCGCCTAGATCATTAAATACGTCTTGCTGCGAGTTTAAAAATCTCGCGTTTAAAATCTGTCCGCTTTGATCAGTCGGGTAAATTTTGGTCGCATCGTTCGCGCACCCGCTAAAAATCAAAGCCGCAACCGGCGCTAGCGGTAAAAAAATGGTAAATTTCATTTAAATCATCCTATTTTATATTTAAATTTCAAGGCGAAGTATCTTGTGATAAATTTAAATGTTTCGACGAAATTTTCGACCGAAGATAGAACATAATAGTTCATCGAGGGAGAAAATTTCTAGATCATTTAAATTTACCCAAGAGACAAGCCGTAGAGACGAACTGCCTAAAAGCAGGATTATATAAATAAATCGGTAAATATCGGCATAAATTTAAATTTATAAGCTAAATTTCACTATACTTTGGATTTTATTTAAGGATTTAAGATGATGCATTATTTAGAAATCGAAGGAAACGCGAAACTAGGCGGCGAGGTCGCCATAAGCGGTGCGAAAAACGCCGCCCTGCCCCTGATAGCCGCGGCTCTAATCATAAAAAACGACGTGACGCTAAAAAATATGCCAAACGTCGCGGATATAAAAACATTGGCGACGCTGCTCGTAAATTTGGGTGCAAAATGCGAATTTACGGACGATCACACTCTAAAAATCAACTCAAACTACGTCAGCTCCACGAAGGCTAACTACGACATCGTGCGTAAAATGCGCGCCTCTATCCTGGTTCTTGGCCCGCTGCTAGCCAGGTTTGGCCACTGCGAAGTGAGTCTGCCCGGCGGCTGCGCGATCGGACAAAGACCGATCGATCTACACCTAAGCGCGCTCGAAAAGATGGGCGCAAACATCGAGATAAAGCAAGGCTACGTCGTAGCCACGGCGCCTGATGGGCTAAAGGGCGCGCAGATCGTGTTTGATAAGATCACGGTAACTGGCAGCGAAAACATCATCATGGCCGCCGCGCTCGCTCACGGCACGACGCATCTGATCAACGTCGCAAAAGAGCCCGAAGTGGTGCAGCTTTGTGAGGTTTTGGCAGCTGGAGGCGTGAATATCGAGGGTATCGGCACGGACGAGCTCGTGATCGAGGGCACGGATAGACGCTTGCTGGATGTGGGCGAGATAACGGTCATCCCCGATAGGATCGAAGCGGGCACGTATCTTTGCGCCGGAGCGATCACGAACTCGCAAGTAACCATAACAAAAGCCAATGCCGCGCATCTGCGAGCCGTGCTTACTAAATTTAACCAAATGGGCTTTGAAACCGTCGTGGACGGCGATAAAATCACGATAATGCCGGCTAAAAACGTAAATCCCGTCGAGATCGTGACGACTGAGTTTCCGGGATTTCCGACCGATATGCAGGCGCAGTTTATGGCGCTCTCGCTCGTGGCAAACGGCGTTAGCACAATTGACGAAAGGCTTTTTGAGAACCGCTTTATGCACGTTAGCGAGCTCACGCGCATGGGTGCGGATATCCGTCTAAACGGCCACATCGCGACGATCTACGGCGGAGGCGAGATAAACGCCGCAGACGTGATGGCTACCGATCTGCGCGCAAGCTCGGCCCTAGTGCTAGCGGCCCTTGCCGCAAACGGAACTAGCCGCGTGCACAGAATTTATCACCTAGATAGAGGCTATGAGGGGCTGGAGCGCAAGCTAGCGGCTCTGGGCGCAAAAATACACAGGCTGGAGGAGTAAAATGACGCTAGAACTTGCTCAAAATTTGATCCTAGAAAAAGCTAAATTTAACGGCTACGGCGAGTTTGTAAGCCTTGAGCGCGCGACGGGTAAAGTTTTAGCCCAGGACGTAGTTGCCGTTAAAAATTTGCCCTCCTTTGATAA
>CALBNA010000376.1 GCA_937896205.1 uncultured Campylobacter sp.
CTCATAAGCGTACCAGGCCGCGGAGTTTAAAGAGCGATTTTTTAGCCCCAAAACCCGCCCCTTTTTATCGCAAACCGCCAGCATCTCGTCGCCGTCATTTAACGGCAAGAGCGGACTTTGCAGCGAGCGAACGTTTAAAATTTGCCCATCCAAGCTAAAGCTATAATCAAATCCGCTTTTGTCTTTATAGACGCACTCAAGCGAACCCGCGCGGCCGCCGAGCAGTTTTAAACCGTTTTTGGTTTTCATCAAAAATCCCCTTGAATTTGACGCCATTTTACAAATCCATCTCATTTAAAAATTTTCTCAAAGCCAGATACGCCTCGACCGTGCCGCTTAAGCTTTTGCTTTCGCTCCAGTATATGTGCAAAAAGGGTAGCGATAAAAATAAGCAAATAACAAGGGCGAACAAGGCCGTCATGCCTGCAAATTCGGACAAATACTTGCTTAAATAAATTATAGGTATCGCAAAAATCGCACCTAAAATTTTACCGGGAACGATATCAAAGATCGCCGCCCAAAATAGTATAAAATGCGCGCGCCAAGCGTAGTTTTTGAGCCATTTGCCCGAGGTTAAGTTTTTAAAATTCCAAACCTCGTTTTGCTCGTCATAGGCGATAGCTAGGCGGTCGTTTTCGCGAGGCACGAGGCGATCTTTGAGGTTTTTAACGTTAAATTTCGCGCCCGCGATCTCAAAAACGCACTCGTCCGTAGCCGCATTCCATCTCACGTTTTTTACCTCACCCGCTAAGACCTGAAACTCGCGCGAATCTCGCATCTAATTTTTCTCCAAAGTTTTTGTAAATTCGTAAAAATTAACGCCGCGCAAATTTGAGCCGGGCGTAAAAATACGCCAAATTTGAGCAGGACAAAAACCCGCGCGGGCACATAAATTTAACCGCGCGCAAAAAAGCGCAAGTGAAGGCTTTAAGCCTGACGAGCTAATTTGAGCGCTAGCGGAATTTAGCAAATTTACGCCGTAAAGATACCCATAAAGCCCGCCAGACAAAACAAAATGCCGCCGGAAGCGAGCCAAATTTGCCCGTAAAAAGCAGTCAAATTTGAGCAAAAGCAAATTATGCACCGCTCGATAAATTTACCAAAAAATCGACTCAAATTTTAGCCTAGCAATCGCCGATGCGTCAAATTTGAGCCGAATAATCTAAATTTACATGAGACGCGAAGCCGTCCGCAAAAAGACAAAAGCGCGGACGGTCAAATTTGACGGATCGCCTGATCAAAAAAGCAAATTTACGCCGCTAAAGCCCGCAAATTTACCGTGTCGCCAGCCCGTCTAGCTCGTTTGCCAGCGCGTTTACTTTCGATTCGTCCATGCCGTTGCGCTCGACGTCGCTCACGACGATGTCCTCCCACGCCTTGGCAAACTCAGCCTGCGATAGCCCCAGGCCGCCCTCGCCTTTTGGTAGCATGCCGCTGATCACCAGCGCGCGGAAGCACACGTGGCGGTCGCCCTTGTAGGCTTTGCACTGCTCTAGCGAGTTTTTAAACTCGGCTCCTAGGTGCTGCGCGACCTTGTCGTCCGGGTACTTTTCCGCCGCGCGAGCTATGTCAAGTGCGGCTTCGTAGTACTGCGAGATGGCCTTAAACTCGCCGTTTTTAGCGGCGTACCCTAGTAGTTCGCTCGCTCTTTTGCTATCTCTTGGCGCGCCTAGGCCCGTAACGTAGAGCAGCCCCAGATCGCCACACGCGTCTCTTAGACCCTCGTCGCAGTATTTTTTGCGAAGCTCGAATTCCTCTTTAAATTTACCGCTTTCAAAGTAGTTGTTCGCGCCCGCGACGGAGTTGTACTCGCGCAGTACTTTTGCGTACTGCTCGGGGCTAAAGGGCTTTGCCTGCGCGCAAACGGCGCAAAGAGCAAACAAGGCTGCGGCTAAAATTTTATTCATTTCTTTTCCTTTTTGGTTTTAAATTTTTTGATAGTTTTTTTGATGGCCTTTAGCAGATAGGCGACGTCTTTTGGCGTGTGCGAGTAGTGCAGGCTCACGCGCACCCAACCGGGCTTTTGATCAAATTTCTGATCGTCTTTTAGTCCGAGCAGATCGTGTCCGTACGGACCGGCGCACGCACACCCCGCACGGGTCTGCACGCCGTAGTCCTCGCTTAGCGCTTCGGCGAAATCATAAGGCGAAACGCCTTTTACGTTAAACGCAAAAATCGGCAGCCTCGGCACTCCGCGCGGGCAGTAACTCACGACCTCGGGGATATTATCCAGCCCCTCGCAAAATAGCTTCGTTAGCTCATCCTCGCGGCTTTTTATGACGTCTAGGCCGACCTCGTTTCGCAGTCTGTATGCTAGAGCGGCTCTTATGAGCCCCATCACGTGCTGGGTGCCGCCCTCCTCGGTGCGCTCCACGCTTGGCGCAAAAAAATGCGAGCTGCGGCTCACGTAGCTAACCGTCCCGCCCGCGGCAAAGGTCGGTTTGTCTGATTTCACGAGTTCTTTTCTTATCGCGAGCAGTCCGCAGCTACCCACGCCGCCCAAAAGCTTGTGCGGCGAGAGAAATAGCGCGTCGAAGTAGTCGGCGTCGAGGTTGTCGTGCGAGCTAAAGCTAGCCGCGTCAAAGGCTACGGTCGCGCCGTATCGCTTCATCATCACGTAGATTTTTTTGTAGTCGCTGATTATCCCCGTGACGTTTGACGCCGCGCTAAAAGAGCCGATGATCTCGCGCTTTGAGTTGATTTTGAGCAGTTGATCGAGCCTGCCGAAATTTATCTCCCCGCTCTTGCTTAGCGGTATGCGCACGACCTCGCACAGCCCCTCGCGCAGGCTAACCTCGTTTGAGTGGTGCTCGTAGGGCGAAACGATGACGAGGGGCAAATTTGCGCCCTTGATCGCCTCTTCGCCCAGACGGTTTGCGCTCATAGGCGGCAGGTAAAGCCCCATGATCTCCTGAAATTTCTTTATAGCTCCCGTCGCGCCGCAGCCCGCCGAGATCAGATAGAATCGCTCGTCAAGCCCCAGCGCGTCTTTTAAGCTTTGCCTTGCTTTTTCGTAGCGTTTTTGCGTCTTTAGCGCGTTTGAGGCGCTTTCTGAGTGCGTGTTGGCGTAGGTTTTTAGGTATTTTGCGATCCTGCGCTCGATAGGCGCGTAGGCTAGGCCCGAGGCCGTGTAGTCAAAATAGCGCACGCCCTTTTTTAAAATAATATTTTTCCTGATTTCGTCGATGCTAACCAAAATTTTTCCTTATAAAAAAAGAGATTATAACCAAAGTTGTGCTAAAATGGGCTAAAAAGGAGCAAAAATCTACGCCTTAAAATCAAGCTACGCGCGCTTTAAGCACCTTGATATCTTGCAGCTTATTTACTTTCATCTAGTCTTTGACGCACTAAAATTTGAGGCGAATTATTACGATATTTTCGAGGCGATAGAAAAGGAAATTTTAGATAAATTTGAAGATTTGTCGCTCAAATTTAGCTTTGACGCGCCTTTTGAGAGCGAGCTTAAATTTGCCCTTTGCAAGCTTGCTAAAAACGACCGCAAAAAATACGCCCTAAATAAATTTCTGCCCCGCCCTCTCATCCTAAAAATTTACGCCGCCGCGATAAATTCGGGCGTAGTCAGCATCGAAAAGACGCTGGAAAAACCGCGCGTAAAAAGCAAATATCAAAAATCCAAAAAGCTGCCCGAGCGCGATAAGGCGCAGGATAAGGTGGTCTTTAACGACAATTTTACTAGGTTTTGGTTTTATTTCATCGAGCCAAATTTGGCCCTTTTAAAAAACGGCGAAAAGGCCGCGCTGATGGAGATCATCAGAGGAGAGTTTGTCTCGTACGCGGGCTTTGGCTTTGAGCTGCTTTGCCGCGAGCTTTTGGCGTTTAGATTAGGCACGGAGCCTGCTCGAGTGCGGAGTTTGTGGGCGAAAAATATCGAGATAGACATATTTTTGAGCCTAGACGGACGCATCATCGTCGGAGAAGCTAAATTTAAAGAGCATAAAATTTGCAAAAACGTGGTAAATTTACTCCTTAAAAAATGTGAGCGACTAGGCTTTGCGCCAGACGCCGTCGCGCTATTTTCCAAAAGCGGCTTTAGCAACGAAGTGCGCCGTCTAAAAAACGAGCGAATTTTACTTTTTGATTTAGAAAATTTCGAGGAGCTTTTATGACTCAGATCGACAAAACCAGCGTCCAAGACGGACTAAAAAGCCTGATCGAGCAGACCTATCTGATAGAGCGCGAGTACAAAAACCTAACCGCGTCGTATGCGAGTCTGCAAGACTTCATCAAAGATATCGTGGAGATTTTGCCAAACGCGATCTGGGTTTTAGACGAGGCGGGCGAGAAATTTTTACAAAACTCCGAAGCCCTAAAACTCGGGCAAATTTTAAAATTTATCCCGCAAAATGAAGGCGAGATAAGCGCTGCGGGGCAAATTTACCTCATCAAAATCGCCCAAAAAGAGGGCAAAAAAATCATCTCCGCAACCGACATAACGACCGAAAAACGTACCGAGCGCCTAGCCTCGATGGGTCAAGTCGCCG
>CALBNA010000377.1 GCA_937896205.1 uncultured Campylobacter sp.
GCAGCGTCAGATGTGTATAAGAGACAGGCTTTAAATTTACCCGTGGCTTTTTGCCGTCAAATTTACCGCGCCCTAAATTTTAAAATTTCCCCGTAAACGCTTTTAAATTTCTAACGTTTTAAACTGGCAAGATATATAATTGCCTTATGAAAAAGGCAGATAATTTAAGCAAATTTGATAAAAAGGCGCTAAAGCTACTCTTTGCGGTACTTTTCGTGCCGCTCTTCGTCTCGCTCGTTTTCATCTATGAGCTATCGGTGTATGACCGCTCGCGCGAGCTGCCCGCGGACGCGCAAAGGATCGGCAGCAGCGATTATTATAATATCGGCGGCAAAATTTATCTACGCTCTTGGAATCTCGCTCCCTACGAGCTAGAGGGCGACGCGGACGCAGCGAGTTTTCGCGCGCTTGATACCGGCAGATACTCCTACACAAACGTCGGCATGGACGCTAACCGCGTATTTTGCGGCGCTCGCGAGATGGCGGGGCTGGATCCCACCCGCACGCAAAAGATCGGCGCGCGATACTACAGCGACGGGCGCGTTAGCTACTTCTGCTCGGACGTTACGCAGCGCACGGGCGGCGCAATAAGCTACATTTATAAAGTGTTTTTACATGCGTTCGGGCTCTCCAAATGGCCGCAGGAGTACAACTACCCATACGCGAGGCTGGATACTAGCGCGCCCATCTCGCCGCTGACCGAGAGCCCTTACGTCGCAACCGACGGCGAGCGGGTATTTTACGAGGGTAAAATTTTAGTGGGCGCCGACGCAAAAAATCTAAAGCAGATAAGGCGAAAAATCATATACGAAGACGGCCCCGAGCTGCCCGCGCACTTTCGCCCGATCGATCGGTGGCTAAGCGACGGACGCAGCGTCTATGCGGACGGCGAGAGGCTAAATTTCACGCCTAGCGAGCAGATGTATCTCGTGGAGCCAAACGCCGGCATAGAGTTTCTTTTTGATCCAGCTACGGGCGCGGTGCTGATGAACGGCGAGAGATTTGATGCCGCAAACGAGCCCTATACGCCGCTAAATTTTCAGAGCGGGCATCAGAAATACATGCTGTTTGTGAGCAAAAACGGCATATTTTATCTAAGCAAGGATAAAATTTTAAATCGTCCGCGCGCTAGCGGCACCGAAGGCTGGATAAAAGACGCGTTTTGGTATGTGTATTATAAATTTGGCGCAGACGCCAGCCAGCTAAGTGCGCTAAAAAGGGCGGGCGACAATCCGTTTAAAGGCGCCGTGCGGCAGATCTCGGAAAGGCTTTTGAAAGACGACGCGGGATTTTATTATCTAAATTTCTACTCGCATAGCGTTTACGTCACGGGTCGCAGCGGCAGGCATCTGGATAAGCGGACGAATTTCATCGATCTGCGAAAGATCACGCTAGACGTGCATGATGATGAGGTGATGGCGCAGATCGCGGACGAGGCGGCGCGAAATCCCGAGATGTTGCAGCTGATCTTTAGCGCGCAGGACGTGGAGTATGAAAACGGCGCAGCCTTTTATATGTATTGCCTCGGAGCTGTTTTGGCGCTCGGAGCTTGGATTTATAGCTATCTTAAAAAGCGCAGCTTGCGGCGCGGTTAAATTTACCTCAATTTTGCTCTAAATTTAGGGCCTTTTTACCGATTTATTACGGTTTCCGGTTAAAATTGCAGTGAAAAAAATCAAAAGGAAATCCAATGGAAAACAAAATCATAAACAGCGTCAGGGGCGGCTTTTGGACGAAGCCCGTCATCATTTTCGTCCTGCTTTTGCTGCTGCTTATCCCGCTAGGTTTCATCAGTTCGATGATTTCTGACCGCGCCTACGTCAAACGCACCGCCGAGGAGTCCATCATGCAGCCAGTCGGCGGGGAGCTTAGGATCGAGGGCGTTTTGATCTCGGTGCCGTATAAAAAGCAAGCGGCGATCTACAACGAAAACGGCGTAGCGGCGGTATCGCAGACAACCGAGCAGATCATGATAATGCCGCAGTCATACGAGCTATCGACCGAGCTAAATCCGCAGTATCTAAAGCGCGGTATCTTTAGCGTGCCTGTTTTTAACGGCGACGTTGCGCTAAAAGCAAAATTTGCGCCGCTAAATTTCGAGCAGCTAAATATCAAAGAAAGCGACGTTTTGCTAGGCGAGGCGACGCTGATTTTAGGCGTGGGTAGCAAAAAGACCTTTACCGCGTTTCCCGCGCTAAAAGCAAACGGACAGGATCTCGCGCAGTCTTTTGCGCCGCCTAAATACTCGCCCTTTGCCCAAAGCGTCCACTACAAACTACCTGCAAATTTAGCAAACGGCGGCTTTGAGCTAGCGGGCGCGCTATCTATGCAGGGCGGGCAGAGCGCGAGCTTCGTTCCCGTCGGGCAGGATAATAAATTTGACGTAAAATCCTCGTGGAGCTCGCCGTCTTTTAGCGGCGGCTGGCTACCTAAATCGCGTGAAGTTACTAGCAGCGGCTTTAACGCGCAGTGGGAGATTTCGGGCCTTAGCACCGGCGTTCCGCAGGCGTGGATCATGGACGGCAGGCGCGAGATGGGATTTGAGGGCGTCGAGGCTAGCTTCATCAGTCCCGTAAACAACTACTCGCTCATCGCGCGCTGCGTGACTTACGCGATCTTGTTTTTAGCGGTGCCGTTTTTGGCGATATTTTTGTGCGAAATTTACAGCCGCGTCCGCATCCATCCGATCCAGTACCTGCTCATCGGAACCGCCGACGTGCTGTTTTACCTGCTCGTGCTCTCGTTTTCCGAGCATATCAGCTTCCTAGCCAGCTATCTCATCGCGGCCGCAGCCGTGTGCGCGACGATACTTTTTTACGGCTCGGCGATCTTTCGGGCGCGCAAATGGGGTGTATTTATCGCGCTCGTACACGGGGTTAGCTACTGCTTGCTCTACGGTATCTTGCAGTCCGAAGACTACGCGCTTTTGATGGGCAGCGTGATGATATTTGCGGTGATAGCGTTGGTGATGTATTTAACTAGAAAGATAGATTGGTACGAAAATGGGCTGAAAATTTAGCCTTTAGCGGCTTGTCTTTTTGGTTTATACTTTGTTGGATTTGAAATTACGCTCGGTCACTACCGACGAGGTAGCTCCCGTCGCAAAATTTCAAATCCGCCGCGTCTAAACGCAAAAATACTTCGCCCGACTTCCGTTGTTCAAATTTGTAAATTTGAGCCACCGAGACCCGCACCTTGAAAATGCAAATTTAAAATGTACGGCGCGACAGCGCCAAATTTAACCTGCGCATAGCGCAGCAACCTCTCACGTCGTAGGGGATAGGGGATCGTTAAGGGGGAAGTGAGCGACTTCGTAATTCAAGCCCCTTCCCCCTTAACAAGAAAACAAGATATTTTCAAGCATTGTATCAAATTTAAAAACCAAATTTAGCACCTTAAAGATACGGGTCTCGGCGAGTAAAATTTAAAAATTTATCCGAATTTAACGCTATAAAAATGCAAAAATTTAAAGGATAAAAATGAAAAATTTTCTCGCGCTATTTTTGGCGCTTAGCTTTGCCGCTTCGTCGCAGGCATTTGGCGGCGAAAAACCGAGCTCCGCGAAGCAAAACGCTCAAATTTTACCCCCGAGCGAGCTAAAATTTACCCCGCGACCAAAGCTAAAAGGCAAGCAAACGGGCGAGCTGGAGATGAGGTTTAGCTACGACGTAGAAAGGACGGGCGAGTACGATCCGGAAAGCCGCCTAGAGCTAAACAACGTCTATGAGCGCATCTATACGCCTGAGGGCGAGACGCTATTTTACGGTAGGCTATACGGCTATATCAAGCCGCCCTTGCATCACCCACAAAAGCAGATCGTGAAATTTATCAAAAGCGGCCAAGAGCGCTGGATTGAGATAGATTTTTATCATGCGGACGGCATGCATAGTGGCACGCTGCAGCTGTGCTTGTGGGACGATATAAACGTCGAAGTCAAAGAGGCCTTTGACGAAGGCAACGTCGCGGGGCTATATAAATCGAGCAATAAATTCGACGTGATGCTGGGTATCTTTTCCGACAATAACAACTTCTCCTACTCTAGTAGCGGCAAACCCCGCCAAAAGCACTTTATCACGGTGCGCTCGGGGCCTAAAGAGGATTACTACGAAAACTACGACGAAAACGGCGAGATCGAAAACACGAGCTACCAAAAAGACACGGTATTTATCTGGGTAAAGACGTTTTATCCAAACGGCCGACTAAAGTCGCTCAACGACTATGAAAATAAGATCGAGCGGGAGTATGATGAGAAAGGCAAAATAATAAGAGACGAGAAATTTTAAGTTTTTTGGCTTGTCTCGCGAGCGCTTTTAAATGATTTCGTAAATTTCGCCCTGCGACAGACTATATGTCCTGTCTCTTATACACATCTGACGCTGCCGACGAAGAGGATAGTGTGGATATC
>CALBNA010000378.1 GCA_937896205.1 uncultured Campylobacter sp.
ACGGTCTCGTGGGCTCGGAGATGTGTATAAGAGACAGATTTAGGACTTCCTAAAAGCTTTGAAGTCTGCGTCAAAGAGCCGTTTTTTGCGCGGCGTCCGAGCGATAAAGATTTGCTAAAAATCGCCCTTGATAAACCGCTAAAAAGCTGGCTCGGGCTAAACTCGCCAAGCCTCATAAAAAGAGCTAAAAATTTAGGCGTTTATGAAGCTAAATTTGAGCCCGCTATCGACACGGCGGAGATTTTAAAACTGGGCTTTAAAGGCGCTGCAATAGGCGCTGAGATAAGGCGCAGGCAGGATATAGCGATAGATAAATTTTTAAACAAAAAGTCAAGCCTCGGCTAAAAATTAACCTAGTTAAAAGCGCAAATTGGCTAAAATCAAGCCCTATTTTAAAGAGGCAAAAGTGGAAAAAATCTCAAATATAAATTTTCAAAATAAAGATATTTTTTTTAGTATAAGTTTTGCAAAAAGCCTAAAATTTAACAGCTCTGCAAACGCTTGCGCAGCTGTTAAAACGCAGGCTAAGGCGGCTTTTTAAATGTTCAACATCGTCCTCGTTCATCCTCAAATCCCCCAAAATACGGGCTCGATCGGCCGCATGTGCGTAAATGCAAACCTTAAGCTGCATATAATCAAACCGACCGTTTTTGACATCAGCGAAAAGGCCGTTAGGCGCGCGGGGCTTGATTATTGGGCGCGACTAAATCCGGTGATTTGGGAGAGTTTGGACGAGTTTTTGCGCGCAAACGCCCAGTTCGAGGATAGATTTTTTTACGCGACGACGAAGGCGCATAAATTTTACTTTGAAGCGGAGTTTAAAAAGGGCGACTTTTTGTTTTTCGGCGGCGAAAGTACGGGCCTGCCTATGGAGCTGATGGAGCGAAATTTCGCAAATGCGATCAAAATCCCGATGGGCGAGCATGGTAGAAGCTTAAATTTAGCCACGAGCGTAGGCATCGTCGCCTATGAGGCCATCAGGCAAAATTTCGCCCAGTCAGGCTTTGGAAACGCGATATGAAATTTGCGGCAAATAGGCTTTTTACCCTCATTTTTTCGGCG
Organism: uncultured Campylobacter sp.; assembly: GCA_937896205.1. Taxonomy (GTDB): domain Bacteria; phylum Campylobacterota; class Campylobacteria; order Campylobacterales; family Campylobacteraceae; genus Campylobacter_A. The sequence continues at coordinate 1,063 of CALBNA010000378.1, forward strand.
CTATTTTTTGCCGTTTTTGCGGCGGGCGCTGAGCTAAAGATCGCTACGTTTAACGCGCAAAATTTATTTGACGCCAAAAACGACGGCACCGAGTATAATGATTTTGTCGTCGGCAAATCGGAGTGGAACGAGAAAAAAGCGAGCGCCAAATTTAAAGCCGTAAGCGCAAAGATAAAAGAGCTAAACGCCGATATCATCGCGCTTCAAGAGATCGAAAACGAAATGATTTTAAAAGAGCTGATGAAGGATGCGGGTTATAAATATTTTGCCTTTTCAAAGGATAAAAACGGCCCCGTAGGCCTAGCCGTGCTGTCTCGCATAAAGCCTGAAAAAACGCAGATCTTTAGCGTACCAAACGTTAAAACAAGAGACATTTTAAAGCTTGATTTTGAAGTGGATGGGCAAAAATTTAGCCTTTTAAATTTGCATTTTCCCGCTAGAAAAAACCCTCTAAAGCAGCGAAAAACCGCCTTTATCACGCTAAAATCGACTCTTATAGATGCCGAAAAGGTTGTAGTTTTAGGCGATTTTAATACGCCTTACGGAGATAAAGAGCTGCTTGGCGATCTTGCGACTAGTAAAAATTTAGCCAATCTTTGGGTGTTTTTGCCAAAGCACGAGCGCTACTCGCACACGAGCCTAAACGCGCTCGATCACGTCCTGCTCTCAAAAGACGCGCTTAGCCAAAATTACGTTTTAAACAGCTTTAAGATTGAGCGAGACGGAGCGCAAATTTCGGATCATTTCGCGCTGGTTTTTAGGCTAAATTTTGATAAAAACGCTAAAAATACGCTGCAACATATAGCCGAGGCGCGGGTCGGCGAGCTATCAAAAAAGCCAAATTTACCCGTTTTGCTAAAACGCGCTACGGTCGTTCAAAAAGATAAAAAGGGTTTTACGCTGGCGCAAGATAAGCGCGGCATTTACGTTTATGAGCCAAAAAACGACGCAAAGTCCGGCCAGGTCATGGACGTAGCGGTAAACCGCCTAGACGAGTTTAAGGGAAATCTTGAGATCAGCTCGCATTATGCGGTAAAAATTTATGACGAAACGCAAGATCCGCGTGAGCAAATGCTGGAAGCTAAAAGCCTAAAACAAGCGCGCTCCGGC
>CALBNA010000379.1 GCA_937896205.1 uncultured Campylobacter sp.
GGCAGCGTCAGATGTGTATAAGAGACAGCGCTCAAGGAGGCTTGGGTGCGAGTGATAAACAAACGCGTAGAGCGGATGAGCCTTCGGGAAGGCCTTGTTCTCACTGCCTAGCTTTTTGAGCGCGCTTATCATGTCGGCTTTGTTTGAGATTTCGCCAGCGAATTTATCGGCGCCAAATTCATTCGCGCGACTAAAATACGAGCTAATAGGCGAAAATAAAAATCCGAAAATCGGCGAAAAAAGCAGTAAAAACACGATCACTCCGCCGCCTGCAGGACTGAGCCCCAGCGCCTCGTATGCCGAGTCAGGGATGTTGCCGAATATAAAAAACATCGCAAAAAGCATAACCGCGCTTAGAGCGATCATTTTTAGGATATCTTTGTGCTTAAAGTGCCCGAGTTCATGCCCCAAAACGGCGATTATCTCGGCAAGACTTAGTTTTTTAACTAGCGTGTCGAAAAGCACCACGCGCTTAGTCGCGCCAAGGCCGCCGAAATAGGCGTTTAAGCGGTTGTCGCGCTTGCTAGCGTCTATCGTAAAAACGCCGCTACTTTTAAAGCCGCACTGCGTCAAAAGCCCTTCTATACGGCTTTTTAGCTCGCCGTCCTCTAGCGGTTGCATCTTATTAAAGATAGGCGCGATGAGCGTCGGATAAATGAGATTTATCACGAGCGCGACCGCGAAGCTCAGCAAAAATGCCCAAAACCACCAAAAATCGCCCAAAAATCCAATGCAAAGCAGTACCAGCCATACAAACAGCGTACCAAACACCAGCGTGAGAGCGAGCGTTTTAAGCAGATCGAGCACGAAAATTTTGGGCGTGACGTTTGAAAAGCCGAGCCTTTTATCTTTGACGAAGGTTTCGTAGATGTTTAGCGGTAGCTCCAGCAGCGACGAGATGATCAAAAAGCCCATCACAAAGATGATATGATCCCTCAGTTCTCCCGTTTTATAGGCACTCTCATACATCTCGCCAAGCCCCCAGCACGCCCACATCACAAATATCGCGGCGTGATAAAAAAGGCTCGCTATCTCAAATTTTTGATTCGTTATCGCTGCGGCAGCGGCGGTTTCGTATTCATTCTGCTCTAGTACGACGGCCGGCTTTTTAGCCTCTTCGCGGATAAAGCTTATCTGCAAAATCGCCAAAATCGCCTTTGCGGCAACGTAAAAAAAGTAAACCCCAAGCAAAAAATAAAACATATTTTTCCTTAAATTTTATAAAGACTAAAGCAGCCGTAGTCGGTGCGCACGGCCAAAAATTCCTCGCCGTTTATGCGCTCAAATTTCGCCTCGCAGCGCTTCACGACGTGCGAGAGCTCAAAGCTGAGCCGCAAATTTCCGCTTTTTAGGTCGATGACGCGAGCTTTGTCGTAGTTTATTAACGCCAGCCTCAAACCGTCCGCGCTGATACAAAGATTGTCCGCCTCGGCGCATTCGCCCTGCAACCACGCGGGCTTAAGTCGTTCGCCGCTTGCGGTATCGAGGCAAACCAGCTTGCTAGTGTAGCGCTCCTTGCCCAGTAGCAAGCCGTCCACTAAAAAGCAAATTTTATCAAAAATGCCGAAGTCGCCTTTTATTTCGTTTAAAATTTCGCCGTTTAGAGTATTTAAAATTTTGATCTCGTTTTGCTTGCAATGAAACGCCAGTCGCGTGCCGTCACCATCGAGCGCAGCACAAAGTATCGG
>CALBNA010000380.1 GCA_937896205.1 uncultured Campylobacter sp.
CAAATACTCGGATAAATTTTTAAATTTAAGCGACGAGGAGTTTTTTGCCGCGCTTAACGAGTATGAAAATTTGCTAGAAAACATCGCTCGCGTGCAAATTTACGTAAGCCTGGTCTTTTCAAAAGACACCTCAAAGGGCGCGTTTTACGCTAAATTTGACGAGCTTAGCTCAAAAGCGCAAAATCATCTGCTATTTTTCGAGCTTAAATTTAACGAATTTGACGAAGCCAGACAAAACAAAATCATCGCTAAAAGCCAAAAACTTGGCTACTATCTAGATAGTATCGCAAAAGAAAAAGCCCACCAACTAAGCCTAAAAGAGGAGCAAATTTTACTGCGCACGGCAAACACGGGCGCGGAAGGTTTTTCGCGGCTTTTTGACGAGACGCTAAGCGCGCTTAAGTTTAAATTTAAAGGCAAAATGCTAGGCGAAGAGGAGATTTTGTCAAAACTTCACAGCCCCGACCGAGCCGAACGAAAAGCAGCCGCAAAGAGTCTATCAGACGGTCTTGCGCCCCAGCAGCATCTGCTTAGCTACATCTACAATATGATAAAAACCAGCCTAAAAACTAGCTGCGAGCTAAGAAAATTTGATCTGCCCGAAAGTCCGCGGCATTTTTCAAACCAAACGACCAAAGCCAGCGTAGACGCGCTCATAAAGGCCGCCGAGACTAGCTTTGATCTACCGATCAAATTTTACGAAAAAAAGCGCAAAATTTTAGGCTTTAAAAAGCTCTACGACTACGATAGATACGCGCCGCTGGGTGATAGCAAGAGCGTTTATAAATTTGACGAATGCAAAAAAATCGTACTTGAGACCTTTACCAAATTTAGCCCAAAATTCGGCGATATAGCCGCTCGCGCGTTTAAAGAGGGCTGGATCGACGTTTATCCGGCCGAAAATAAACGAGGCGGTGCCTTTTCTCAATCAGGCGTAGCAAAAGCCCATCCATACGTGCTTTTAAACCACACCGACGAGAGGCGGGATCTTTTTACACTAGCGCACGAGCTAGGTCACGCCGCGCATCAAAATCTAGCCTATGAAAGCGTCGGATTTCTAAACGCCGACACGCCGCTAACTACGGCAGAAACAGCATCGGTCTTTTGCGAGATGCTGGTTTTTGATCACGTCAAAAGCACGCTAAAAGGCAGAGAAAAAACCGCCCTACTCGCCGGCAAGATCGAGGATATCTTCGCCACGCTCTACCGCCAGATAAACTTCACGACCTTTGAGCGCCGAGTTCACGCGCATGATGGCGAGATCAGCGCCGAGGAGCTAAATCAAATTTGGCTCGAAGAGAGTGCAAAGATGTTCGGACGAAGCGTCACGCTAAACGAATACTATAAAATTTGGTGGAGCTACATCCCGCACTTTATCCACACGCCGTTTTACTGCTACGCCTACTCGTACGCACAGCTTTTGGTGCTGGCGATTTTCGGGCTTTATAAAAGCGGCAAATGCGAAAATTTCGTGCAAATTTACACCGAGTTTTTAAGCG
>CALBNA010000381.1 GCA_937896205.1 uncultured Campylobacter sp.
TTTCGTGCACCGCAGCTTTTACCGCGTCAAAATTTCGCCTCTGTACGAAATAATCGCTACTAAGCTCCTCAGCACTTCTAAAATGCGTAAATGCACCGCAAATTTGCAGTCCGTGCGCCAAAGCCGCCTCGCACGCCGCCCGCACCTCATCTATCGCCACGCCGTTTCGGTGCATGAGCGTATCGACGGCGATATGCACGCGCGCGCCTTTTTTAAATTTAGCAATCAGCGAAATGTCGTTTACCGCGTAGATAAATCGCTCGCTCTCGCCCCCGTGCGGGATATGCGAAAGGATAAGAATATGCTCGAAAAACGGCTCCAACTCGCGCGCCTCGGCCTCGTTTTTGACCGCACAAAATTTAATGCCGTAGCTCGCCGCCTCGCGCCCCACAAGCGCCGCTCCGTGACCATAGGCATTGTCTTTTAGCACCAAAATCACGCGATCTTTGCCGCCGGCTTTGGCACAAATTTTAGTTAGATTATGTATGTAGGTGGATCTGTTTAAAACGAGTTCAGACATTGAAATTTACGCCAAACGCCTCATAAACGCTAGGAAGCAGCTTTCTGATACTATAATCGTAAGAGTAAAATTTAGCGTAAAGCGCCTTTAGATCAGCCTCCTTAACCGCAGAAAAGTCAAACACGTCCGTGTCCGCAACCTTTGGCACTTGGCGGTCTAGCTCGGCGAAAAACTCGCCCCTAGCCTTTAAAATTTCCTCGATTTGATTTTTTACTATTTCTCTTTTTTCTTGCATTTACTTCTCCGTTAAGATTTTAAATTTATCTTTATCTAGCCGCACGTAGAGCTCTTTTTGCCCCTTAAATTCGTGACTGGGCGCAGTATAATCCTCGTCAAAAACCACTCTAAAAAGATTTTGCCCTTTGACGTTTGGGTACGGCGTCACGCTAAAATTTGAAGCTTTTATGCTCTTTTTTTCGTTTAGCGCGAAAATTCTCTTTTTATTTTCGGCAAATTTGGCTCTCGTTAGCGCGTTTTTGCCCTCTATCTTTACAAATTCGTCCGCGTAAAAGCCGAGGTAAATTTTAGTTTCATTATCTCGCCACGCCTGTAGCCACTCGTGCAAATGCGCTAGAACGCGCGCTACGTCGTCTTTGCTAGCGTCTACCTTCTGGCTTTCACTGATTATCACGACGCCTTCGTTGCCGATTAGTTGGCCGAATTTTACCAGCGCATCGTTGTTAAACGCCACGCAGCCGCGCGTTTTTACTTCATCGTCGCGTTTACCCTTCATCGGCAGGCCGTGTATCCAGATGCCTCCGCCTGTTTTTTGTGCGGCTTTGTCGTGGGCGTTTGGATACGATAACGACATCGCAAGCGGTCCGTAAAACGGATCGGGCGGCGTAAATTTGTCCGTGACGTCGTAAACACCAACCGGCGTTTTTAGGTCGCCTTCTTTAAATTTATCCCCGCTTTTGCCCGTTATCACGC
>CALBNA010000382.1 GCA_937896205.1 uncultured Campylobacter sp.
TACGAGATCTAGTACGGTCTCGTGGGCTCGGAGATGTGTATAAGAGACAGGCCAAAAAGTAGTATAGTTTCACAATCGAGGAAAATCTCAAAAAATAGACAAAAATGATAAAGGAAGGCGATGACTAGCAAGGGCGAATTTGCGGCGGGACGTGGGCTTTACTACTCGCTATTTTCGCGTTTTTTCGTTTTTAGCCAAGACGCGGATAGATTTGCGGGCGTAAACGCGATGTTAGGCCTTGCCTCGGCGCACGCTCTAAACGAGGAATCGGCCGCCGCGATAATGCGCATACAGGTAAAATTCGACGAGAAAAATTCGCAAAATTTAGCGGATGAATTCGATGAAATTTTCCACGCTCCGCCAAGTCCGCTTAGAAACTCGCTGTCGTACTACGACGAGGGCTACGAGGTCGGGCACGCCTGCGCGAAAGTGCGTAAAATTTTAGCCCGCACAGACCTTAGACGCGACGAGGCTAAATTTAAAGAAAACGAAGACAACGTGGGTTTCGTGTTTGCGCTAATGAGCGAATTTATCGCGAGAGAGAGCGAGCTGGAGCTATACGGCGAGCTTGAGGAGCAGCTTTTTAAAGAGATCATAAATCCAAACATCGATGAGTTTATAAATGATCTTTTTAACCACGAAAGCAGCGAAATTTACAAGGACGTAGCGGTGCTAATGCAAGGATTTATCGAGTTTGAGCGCGTGGTTTTAAGCGCGCCGCGTCCTATAAATCAAGGCGAAAACAAAAAGACTTTGGACGGAGTTTCAAGATCCGAAGCCATAAGAAGACAAAAAAACCGAGTGAGAAAGCTAAAAGCTATGGAGGAAGAAAATGCAAAAAAATAGGCGAGAATTTCTAAAAAAAGCGGGCATCGCCGGTGCGGTAGCGGCTACGGCCGGAGTAGCGACGGCAGCGGCGTCAAACCTAAAATACGGTAAAAGCAAAAAGACCGAAGTGCTCTACAAAAGAAGCAAAAACTGGGATCTGTACTACGAACAAGCGAAATAATAAAATTTAAGAAAGGATAAATATGTCTGAGGCAAATTTACGTCTTATGCCCCACTCAAACGCAGTCGGGCGAAGATCGTTTTTAAAAATGGCCGCACTAGCGGGCGTTGCGGGCGGCATGAGCGGACTGGCTGCTAGCGGCGTAACTAGAAGCGCGACCAAAGAAGAGATGGCAAATCCGTTTCCAAACTCTAAAATCGTAAAAACCGTTTGCTCGGTTTGCTCTGTTGGATGCGGAGTGCTAGCCGAGGTAGAAAACGGCGTTTGGGTACGCCAAGAGGTAGCTCAAGATCACCCGGTAAGCGCTGGCGGTCACTGCTGTAAGGGCAGCGACGTCATCGATATGGTGCGCTCTCACTGCCGCGTGAAATATCCGATGAAAAAAGTCGGCGGCAAATGGAAACGCATCAGCTATAAAGACGCGCTTGACGAGATCGGCGCCAAACTAAAAGCATATCGTGAGAAAAACCCTGAACAAGTGATGTTTCTAGGCTCTGCAAAAGACAGCAACGAGCAAAGCTACTACATCAGCAAATTTTCCGCGATGTTTGGGACGAACAACCTAGATCACCAAGCTAGAATTTGACATAGCGCAACAGTCGCCGGTGTGGCGAATACGTGGGGTTATGGAGCTATGACTAATCACCTTGGAGATATCCAAAACGCGAAGTCTATCTTTGTAATCGGCGCAAATCCGGCTGTAAACCACCCGGTAGGATTCAGGCATTTTCTAAAAGCAAAAGAAAATAACGGCGCAAAGCTAATCGTGGTCGATCCAAGATATACAAGAACTGCGGCTAAGGCTGATTATTTCGCTCAAATTCGCCCGGGCACGGACATACCTTTTATGTACGGTATGATGAATCTCATCTTTGAAAACGGCTGGGAAGATAAGAAATTTATAGAAGACCGCACATACGGTATCGATGAGATCCGCAAAGAGGCCGCAAAATGGACGCCTGAAGTGGTAGAAGACGTAACTGGAGTACCGGCTGCGACGCTAAAAGAGATAACTGAAGTTTTTGCTAAAAACCGCCCGGGATCAGTTGTTTGGGCGATGGGTCTAACTCAGCACACCATAGGCAGCTCAAACACTCGTATCGCTCCGATCTTGCAACTAGTACTAGGAAATATGGGCGTATCAGGCGGCGGCTGCAACATCCTTCGCGGTCACGACAACGTCCAAGGCGCTAGCGATATGGCAAACGCGCCAGATAGCTTGCCCGGATACTACGCTAAAAACGAAGCTACGTGGAAATATTTTGCCAAAATGTGGAAAGTGGACTACGAGTGGTTGCAAGGAAATTTTGTAAAACCTGAATGGATGTTTAAACCGGGATTTACCCTAGCTCGCTGGTGGGCGGGCGTGCTTGACGGCAAAAACGGCAACGACCCGATAGAAAACGCAGGCGATAGCCTAAAAGCACTTGTGGTTATCGGCAACGGTATCACCTCGACAGCTCAACAAGTAAAAGTTCAAGAGGGTCTTGACGGCCTTGAGCTTTTGGTGCTGCTTGATCCTTTCGTAAACGACGCCGGCGTTATAACAAATAAAAAAGACGGCGTCTATCTACTGCCTGCAGCGACGCAGTTTGAAACTAGCGGCACGGTCGTAGCTACAAACCGTAGCGGTCAGTGGAGAAGCCAGGTTGTAGAGCCTCTTTTTGAGAGTATGCCGGATCACGAAATTTTGTTTGAGCTTGCCAAAAGGCTAGGCTACTATGACGAGCTAACTCGCACGATCAGAGACTCCGAGGGCAAGATCGAGTGGCCTGAAGCAGCCACTCGCGAGATCGCTAGCATCGTAAAAAGCATCGGCCTAACCGGCTGGACTCCGGAGCGTCTAAAACGCCACCAGGCTAACTGGGATAAATTTGACGAAAAAACTCTAATGGGCAAAGAGGGCACCGAGGTGGCTGGCGAATACTACGGCTTGCCGTGGCCTTGCTGGACGGAAAAACACCCGGGTAGTCCAAATTTATACGATATAAGTAGACCGGTAATGCAAGGCGGCATGGGCTTTAGAAACCGCTTCGGCCTAGAGCATAACGGCGTAAATCAGCTAGCAGCCGACGGTAGCGCGCCTGTAGGCGGAGCGCAAAGCGGCGGGTATCCGGAGATCAAAAAAGATAACATCGAAAAGATACTAGGCATCACGCTAACGGATGAAGAGCGCGAAAAAATGGGCGCGACCTGGGCAACGGATGCTAGCGGTATAATCGCCGAAAAATGCATGGAAAAGGGCATCGCTCCGTACGGCAACGCAAGAGCCAGAGCGGTAGTTTGGACCTTCGTCGATCAGATACCGCAGCACAGAGAGCCTATCCACTCGCAGCGCCAAGACCTTGCGCAGAAGTATCCGAGCTTTGAGGATAAGCCGAATCACTACCGCGTATTTACGAAGTATAAGAGCTTGCAGCTAAGTAAGGACTTCTCAAAAGAATTCCCGATAAATCTAGTCACGGCTCGTCTCGTAAACTTTAGCGGCGCGGGCATGGAGACGCGCGCTAGTATGTATCTATCGCGTATCACGCCTGAGATGTTTGCGGATATCCACCCTGAGCTTGCGGCTAAACACGACATTAAAAACTGGGATTTCGTATGGATTCATTCGCCTGAAGGCACGAAAATCAAGGTACGCGCTAGAATCGTACCGTCGGTCAAGCCTGATATGATTTTCTTGCCGTTTCACTGGGCGGGACACATGCAGGGCGTCGATATGACGGGCAATTTCCCTGACGGCACGAAGCCTTATGCGGTAGGCGAGAGCGCAAATACCGTCACCAACTACGGCTACGATATAGTCACTCAAATCCCAGAAACAAAAGGCGGTCTATGCCGCATAGAAAAGGCGTAAAATGAGCGAATTTAACGATAATAATAGACTTAAATTTTACTGCGACGACGATAGATGTATCGACTGTAACGGCTGTGCGGTAGCTTGCGACGAGGCTCACGAGCTGCCTCTTGGTATCCGCCGCCGCCGCGTCATCACGCTAAACGAAGGCGTGCCCGGTAAGGAAATATCAACCTCGATAGCCTGCATGCACTGCGAGGACGCTCCGTGCTCGCTGGTTTGCCCGGTTGATTGCTTTTACATCAGAGCAGACGGCGTCGTGCTACATGACAAAGATATCTGTATCGGCTGCGGATATTGCCTATACGCGTGTCCGTTCGGCGCGCCTCAGTTCCCGCGCGAGGGAGTGTTTGGCGCCAAAGGTTCGATGGATAAGTGCACGATGTGCGCAGGCGGCCCGCTACCGACAAATAGCGAAGCCGAGCGCGAAGAGTACGGCCAGGATAGAATTTCCGAAGGCAAAGTGCCGGTTTGTGCCGCAATGTGCTCGACAAAGGCGCTGCTAGTAGGCGAATCGGCGATGATAGAAAAAATCTACGGCGATAGGGTCAAGGCACGCGGCTACGGCTTTAAAGACCTAAAGCAAACTCCGACCTGGAAGCTTGCTTATTACGCGGGCGACAGGCTAAAATACAGCTTCTAAATTTATAAATTTGGTGTAGTCGCTCTGCACCAAATTTTTATCTATTTCTATCGCCTTTCCTCATAAGCTCCGATTAACGGTCTGCTTATTAAGATTTAGTCAAGCGCTATCTTGCCCGCTATTTATCGATAAAGTTTTTATCTTTTTAATATAAATTTATGGACAAAACTTTAGTATTCTAGCTATCTTACAAAAACTTCAACCAAATTCATTTTTATTCATCCTAGCTTCATTTAAGTCTTTTATAATGCACTCATCCAAACAAAGAGTTGGAAATAAAAATCAAAGGACAAACAATGAACAAAGTATTAAGTACGGCTGTTTTAGCAGCGATTTTAGGTGCCACAGGCTTACAAGCGGCTGTCACATTTAACGACGCTTTAAACATAGCTGAGAAAAACTTCCCAGGTTCAAGCGTCAAGGATATTTCGGTAGACGTTAAAAAAGGAACGACCTTTTATGAAATCGAGTCCTTTAAAGATAATCAAAAACAAGAGATAAAGATCGACGCAAACAGCGGTCAGATCGTAAAACACGAGGTTAAAAACAAAAAATTTATATTGCCAAACGAGGCGATAGATTTTTCAAAGTTCGCTCTTAGCATCGACGAGGCCATAAATAAAGCGCTCGCCCTTGAAGCTGGTTGGAGCCTTGACGAGGCGGACCTTGATAATAAAAACGGCACTTGGATCTACGAGGTCGAGCTTAAAAAAGGCATGAGCGAGAAAAAAGTGATAATAAACGCTCAAACAGGTGAGATCATCGGCAACTACACGAAGTGATCTTGTGCGCCCAGAGAAATTTGGGCGCTAAATTTAACCAAGGAAAAAAGATGAATGAGAATGTAAATAAAAATTTAGATATTGAGACAGCTGCTACAAGTAAAAACGAAAACCAAATTTTAGATGAAAACGCTAGCCAAACTTTAGGTGAAACAGAGCAAAGTAGAGAAAAATTAGAAGAAAATATTAAAAAAACAAGCTGCAGTGCTAACTGGGCTCTTAATTTAGCCAAAAAGACATTAGAAATTTCACTCCAAAGCGCTGGTGGCGTGCTAGCTTGTGCTGGTAAGGCCGGAGAGTGGCTAGGAAATTTAGCAAATGAGCTAAAAGACGAAGTGCAAAAGGCGGAGCTTTCAAGGATAAATGAGGAGCAGGCTAAATTTGACGGCGCGCAGATCATCTCAAGTGATCTAGTCAAAAACATTGTCGCTAAACGGCTAAAAACAGAGGCTGGCAATGTCGAATTTGGTCAAATTTATCTAGGCAAGATGGAGGCGTTTAACAAAGCTAGTAGGGAGTATTTTTACGAGGCGAAGGCTAAATTTAACGACTTTTTATATTGCTTCAAGATAGCAGCCGGCAGCGGAGAGATACTTAGCCTAAAAATAAAGAGCTAAATTTGATAAAATAGCGAGCAAAACCAAAAAGAGGCAAAGATGAAAATTTTAGTCGTTGAAGACGAGATAGACCTAAACAACGTCATCACAAAGCACCTTAAGAAAAATGGATATAGCGTCGATAGCGCGTTTAACGGCGAGGAGGCGATGGACTTTACCGCTGTGGCGCACTACGACCTCATAGTGCTTGATATCATGATGCCGGTGATGGACGGCCTTGCATTTTTGCAAAAGTCACGCACCAAAAAGCTAGCCACGCCCGTGCTCATGCTAACCGCAAAGGACGAGATAGACGACATCGTAAAGGGGCTTGACGTGGGCGCTGATGATTATTTAGTAAAACCGTTTGATTTTAAAGAGCTGCTAGCTAGAGTGCGCACGCTAATCCGCCGAAACAGCGGCAGCGCAAGTAGTGAAATTTGCGCAGGCGAGCTAAAGATCGACCTTTCTAAAAAGTCAGTCGAATTTGGCGGGCAAAATATCGAGCTAACAGGCAAAGAGTATGAAATTTTAGAGTTTTTGATGCTCAATAAGGGTAGAATTTTGACCCGCGACCAGATCAAAGAACACGTCTGGGACTTCGACTATATGGGCAGCTCAAACATCATCGACGTACTAGTAAAAAATATAAGAAAAAAATTTGGTGAGTGCGAAGTGATCCAGACTAAAAGAGGACTTGGCTATGTTATTAAGGATTAAGCGCACTCTTGCAAATATCTCCATCACAGCTGCAAGTATCCCCATCACAGCGCGCGTGACGCTTTGGTACTCATTTTTTATCATGGCTATCGTGGCAGCACTCATAGCTATCTCAGCGGTTGTGGCGGATGAAATTTTTGAGGACGTGAGCCAAAAAAAGCTAGCCAAATCAGTCACCAAAATCGCCAATAATACGGAAGAATTTGAACCCTATGATGATGGGATATTTTTTATAAAATATAGCGACAACGGCGAATTGCTAGGTGGTTTAGTGCCTAAAAATTTTGATGGCACGCTTGAGATGGATAGCGGCGAGGTGAGATATTATGAAAACGGAGAAAACCGCTTTTACTACTACGACATCGCAGCTAAAGGCAAGAAAGTCTGGATCAGAGGCGTCATAAATGCGGAGAGATTTTTCAAAAAAGAGGGGCTATTTTTGCTGGCCCTTGGCGTCTTTGTACCGGTTTTATTTGCCTTTGTGCTTTATGGTGGCTACAAAACGATAAAAAATGCCCTAAAACCAGTCGCCACGATATCTGAAACAGCCCTTGATATAGGCAAAAGCCGGGACTTTTCAAAGCGTATCGAGCTACCCGCTGGCAAGGACGAGCTGCATGCGCTTGCGGGCATGTTTAATTCGATGCTCGATTCTCTCGAAAAGGTCTATCAAAACGAAAAACAGCTCACCTCAGACGTCTCGCATGAGCTACGAACTCCCCTATCAGTCATCATGGCAGAGAGCGACTACGCCGCGAGCTACGCACAAAATTTAGACGAAGCCAAGGAGTCGCTAGAGGTCATCTCAAAGCAGTCAAAAAGGATCGCCTCGCTGATAGATCAAATTTTGGAGCTCTCAAGGCTAGAATCAGGCAGAAATTTAACCTTAAAACACATAAATTTAAGCGATATACTGCAAAATTTAGCCACCGACTATGAAAAACTAGCAAGCGCCAAAGGAGTTAAATTTAGCTGTGAGATCGCCGCAGATGTTGAAATTTTAGGCGATGAGCTGATGATATCAAGGCTGGCTGATAACTTTTTAAGCAACGCGCTAAAATTTACTGCAAACAAGATCGAGCTAGGCTTAAGCGCAACCAAAACGCACGCGCTACTATCCGTAAAAGATGATGGTAACGGAATTTCTCAAAAAGATATTGAGCTAATCTGGAATAAATTTTACCAAGCCGAGGGCTCAAGAAATAAAAGCTTAAACGCAGGCAGCGGCCTTGGGCTAGCCATCGCGGCAAATATCGCCAAAATCCACGGCGCAAAGCTCAGAGTAAAGAGCGAAGCCGGCGCTGGAAGCGAATTCTGGGCGGAATTTGAGATTTTGACTTAGGAAATTTCTAACTCTTAGTTTTGATAATATCTACACCAAAGCAAGTAGAAATTTAAAAAGATATAAATTTAATTAAATTTATATCTTGTAAGCTCAAGAAATGAGCTAAAATCGGCACTATAAATTTGATAAATCAAGCATGTTTATCTTGCTACGGTACTTTATCTCTTTCGCGACGTCGTTTGCCGATATGCCTATCTGGCGGATGAGACCGACATTTTTATCTTGTTTAAGAGTAGCTCTTTGGCAGAATCCATCAAGATGATTGAGACATTTGTCGGCAAATTAACTTAATGCTCGCACGTTGCGTCGGCTCAAGCTTGTCGGCAAATTATATTTATCGTTATTTTGCTTACCGTTACTTCTTTATTTATCATCTTAAGTACATTCTATCAGCTGTCTTTTTTAGCGTGATCACCACCCAGCAACGCTCGTAATCCCTTGGTAAAATTTCAGATACGCCAAAAGTCGTTTAGTGGTTGGTGTGTCCAAAGACGCTCTTTGTAGATTTGCTCATCTAAAAACGCGACCCTATCATTGCTGCACTTAGTCAAGATGTCAAGTGTGTTCTTGGCAAGGTATAAATTTGTTTCCATACCACAAGCAGCCGTCACGCCAGTAGTTTTTAAAATTTCGTTTATTATCTATTTGGCTATGGATTTTGCATTGGCGTTATAAAATTTAACATATGAAACAAGGTCTATAAAGGCCTCATCGATCGAATAGACGTAGATATCGTTTTTTGAGACATGTTTTAGACTTCTAGCTGCATAATTGATGTAAAACGCATTCTAGGCGGCGCAATGATAAATTTTATATCTCGCGGTATCTAAAATGCTTACATCTATTTTTTACGCCTTTGGCTCTTGACGGCTAGGCAAACGCTTCCATTGCTGCAGCTAGCATCAGCTACTACTAAATTCGTATAAAGTAGATCAAGCCCACGTTTCACGCACTCGGCCGAGACGTAAAAGGATCCTAGATCAATAACGGCATAAATTTTATTTTGCGCCTTTCTTTTTTATGTGAGGATTGTAGATGAAATTTGGCAAAAGTTAGGATTCGTAAATTTTCAAGGGCAAAATGCCCTTGAAATTTATGATCTAACAGGCGACAAATACGGATTTGCCGAGTGCATCGACATCTCGTTTTGCTCTCTAAATTTGATAAATTCCTCCTCGCTTAGACGCCTAATATTTGCTATCGTCATCTTTAGAGGTGTGATGCCTGACAGCGGATCGGGATCGCCGGCATTTGCTAGCTCGTTACCGTCGGCTTCGCTATAGTGGAAGGTCGTAAATATCGTGCCTTCTTTTAGATCCGGATTTACGCGTAGTTTGGCCGCGATCTGGCCGCGTTTGTTTTGTACGAGTGCGTAGCAGCCTTCCTCTAGCTCCCTCTCGCGAGCGATATCGGGGCTCACCTCGATGAGCGCGCCCTCGACGCCTGCGCCGTATTCAAGAGCCGGACACTCTCTAGTCATCGTGCCCGTGTGGTAGTGATAGACCTTGCGTCCGGTCGTAAATAGGCACGGATATACCTCGTCGGGCACTTCGCTAAGCGCGCCGCTACCGACTGGGTAGCCCTCCGGGATATTCATCTTGGCTCTAAATTCGGCCTCAGCCTTTGCGCGCTCCTCTTTATCATCTACGTAAAGTACCGGCGCGAAGCGGAATTTGCCGCCAGGCAGCATGGACTTGTGATCTGCGTAAAGCACCGGCGTACCCGGATGCTCCTCGTCCGGGCAAGGCCAGCTGATACCGCCTAGTTTGCCTAGTCTATAGTAGCTGATACCGCCGAAAAATTTAGGCATAAGCTCCCTTAGCTCGTTCCAAATTTGCTCAGGGCTCGCAAAATCAAACCCCTCTAGTCCCATGCGGTTTGCGATGTTGCAAACGACCTTCCAATCAGGCTCCACGCCGCTAACGGGCTCGCTAGCTTTGCGAGTGCGTTGGACGCGGCGAGAGGTGTTGATAAAGGTTCCGTCCTTTTCGCCCCAGCCCGCGGCAGGTAGCACCACGTCGGCCTTATGCGCGCTCTCGGTAAAGAAAAGATCCTGCACGATAAAGCAGTCTAGGTGATGTACGGCGTGGACGAAGTGCTCGGTCCAAGGATCGCTCATTACGGGATTTTCGCCGTAGACGTAGAGGACTTTTAGCTCGCCGCTATCCATTTTATCGGGTGCTTGCGTTAGTTTAAAGCCAGGAACCGGATTTAGCTCAAAGTGCCATACTTTGCGCGCTTGCTCCTGTGCGTAAGGGCTATTTACCGCGCCTGCTGGGATGACGTTAGGCAGCGCGCCCATGTCGCATGCGCCTTGGACGTTGTTTTGTCCGCGCAGTGGGTTTACTCCAGCGCCTTTTTTGCCCAAATTTCCCGTTAAAACGGCTAAATTTGATAGCGAAAATACGTTTGACGTACCGTCGCTAAACTGAGTGATACCCATCGTGTAGCAAATTGCCGCCGCGCCTGCTTTAGCATACATTCTAGCTGCCTCTATGATGAGCTCTTTTTTTATGCCGGTTTCGCGCTCGAAACGCTCAGGCGTAAAGTCCTTAACCGCTTCTTTTAGATATTCAAATCCCTCGGAGTATTTCTCGATAAATTCGCTATCTTGCAAATTTTCGGCGATTATGACGTGCATCATCGTGTTTAGCGTTTTGATATTCGCTCCGATCGGGATTTGCAGATAGATATCGGCTTTTTTGGCCATATCGGTGCGCTTTGGATCTACGACGATCATCTTTGCGCCGCGCTGAAGTCCGCGCTGCATCTGCATAGCTATGATCGGATGGCACTCGCTCGTGTTGGTACCGATGAGTAAAAATACGTCCGTATCGGTCGCAAATTCGACCAAATCGTTCGTCATCGTTCCGTTTCCTAGCGTGCTGGCAAGACCTGCCACTGTAGGAGCGTGTCAAAGACGGGCGCAGTGATCGACGTTGTTGCTGCCCTGAGCGCGGAAAAATTTCTGGAAAACGTAGTTGTCTTCGTTATTTGAGCGAGCAGAGCTAAAGCCCATGATCGAGCTTGGGCCGTATTTTGCGACGGTGGTTTTAAATTTGTCCGCGAGGAAATCATAAACCTCCTCAAAACTCACTTCTTCAAGCTCGCCGCGCTTGTCGTAGACGCCGTTTAGCTTTCTCATCATCGGTCGGCTTAAGCGTTTAGGAGAGTTTACGAACTCCCAACCGAACATTCCTTTGAGGCAAAGTTCGCCGTCGTTTACGTGGTGATCTTTGCTGGGTTTGGCGTCTACGATTCTACCGTTTTGCACGATAAGGTCGATGCCGCAGCCCGTACCGCAATATGGACAGGTAGTCTTTACTATCTCTTCCATTTTCGCTCCTTTCTGGTATTACTGAAATTTATGAGATTATTATACAACGGCAAATATAAATTTAGTTTTAAAATTAGTATAAAACTTTAAGAATTATTTAAGTAATATGCAAATTTAGAATATTCCTTTTTTGGCTAAATTTGCCTTTAAAATCGTATTTTGAAAATAAAATAACATATTAGTCATTTTGGTAAAATTTGTCCCACCGGTACCACTCTATAACAATCTATTAAAGATTTCTCGCTGCCGATAACTTGATTATATCTCCATCCTATCCCTACTATACTTGCCTTTTATCTCATTTTTTATCTCCGTAGGCTCATCATTCAACAGCTTATTAAAATTCGGTATTAAATTGCTTATTTTTGAGATAAAACTAATAACCTTCGTTTT
>CALBNA010000383.1 GCA_937896205.1 uncultured Campylobacter sp.
CGTGGGCTCGGAGATGTGTATAAGAGACAGGGAGCAGGTTGAGATCTGGATCACGAACTACGTTCTCTTTGAGTATGGCACGGGCGCGGTTATGGCGGTGCCGGCTCACGATGAGCGCGACTATGAGTTTGCGAGTAAATTTGACCTGCCTATAAAATGGGTAGTTAAACCTGCGCAGGGCGAATTTGAGGGCGGCAAGGCGCTAACGGAATACGGAATATCTATAAATTCGCCACTCATAAACGGTCTTGGCAGCGAAGAGGCCAAACTAAAAATCATAGAAAAATTTGAAGCGGATAAAATAGGCAAACGCGTCGTAAATTTTAAGATCCGCGACTGGGGCATCTCTAGGCAGCGCTACTGGGGAGCTCCGATACCGATGGTGCACTGCAAGTGCTGTGGCGTCGTGCCTGAAAAGATCGAAAATCTGCCGGTGACGCTACCTGACGACGTGCAGATAACAGGCGAAGGAAATCCGCTCGATAAACACGAGAGCTGGAAACACGTCAAATGCCCAAAATGCGGCGGTGAGGCTGTGCGCGAAACCGATACGATGGATACGTTTTTCGAGAGTAGCTGGTATTTTGCTAGATATGCGAGCGATGAAAAAACGTGGCAAGAACGCGCATTTGACGCTAAAAGCGTGAATTATTGGATGAATGTGGATCAGTACATCGGCGGTATCGAGCATGCGATCTTACACCTGCTTTACGCGAGATTTTTCCAAAAGGCTTTGCGAGATCTAGGCTACCTCAGAGACGACGAGCCGTTTGAGCGCCTGCTTACTCAGGGCATGGTACTAAAAGACGGCAAAAAAATGAGTAAAAGCAAAGGCAACGTGGTCGATCCAGATGACATCATACATAAATACGGCGCCGATACGGCTAGGCTTTTTATCCTATTTGCCGCGCCTCCGCAAAAAGAGCTTGAGTGGAACGACAGTGCGGTCGAGGGCGCGTTTAGATTTATAAACCGCCTATACGAACGAAGCTCGGGCGTAAAAAGATGCATGCAAATCCCGCAGATAACGCACGCAAATTTGAGCAAAGAAGAAAAATACGCGCGTATGAAGGTTTACGAAGCGCTTAAAAAATCAAACGACGTTTACGAGGAAAATTTTACGTTTAACACCCTAATCGCCGCCTGCATGGAGGCTCTAAATGCCGTAAACGCACAGGACAATCAGGACGTAACGACGGAAGCGTTTTTTATCATCTTAAATTTGCTAGAACCTATCGTGCCGCACGTCGCAAACGAGCTTAGTGAGAAGTTATTTAGCAGGGCAAATTTTGCTCCGATAACTATTTTGGACGAGGTTTTTGAAAAAGATAGCTTAAATTTGGCTATCACAGTTAACGGCAAGAGACGCGGCGAATTTGAAGCGCCGAGCAGCGCAAGCGAGGGTGAGGTCTTGGCTCTAGCTAGACAAAGCGCGGCTAAATGGCTAGAAGGAAAAGAAATAATCAAACAAATTTACGTGAACGGCAAACTCGTAAATTTCGTAATAAAAGGCTAAATCGTGAAGATAAAAATTTTACTACTTTTGGCGACTTTCATCTTGGTTGGATGCGGCTATAGGCCCGTCTCAAAGATCACGAACGACATAATGGGCGACCGTGTATACGTAAATGTGCTAATAAGCAAAGAAGAGCCTAAAAACAGCGTTTGGATCAAAGATAGCGTATTAGAGGGTATCGTAACAAGGCTGGGCAAACGCATAAGCTACGATAAAAACGAGCCAACCACCATAACCGCCTCGATCAAATCGCTTAACTATCAAGCGCTATTATATGATGAAAACGGCTATGTGACGTCGTATAAAGCGATACTAACGCTAAATTTCGACACTAAGTTAAAAGGTGGCAAAACGCTATCGGTGACGACTTCGGGCGAGCACGACTTTACCGTTTCGCAAAAGGTAAGGGATACTAGATTTGCAGACGGCGTTATCAGCGAGAGCGAAAAGTATAACGCTATAAAAGAGGCTTCGCAGGAGGCTTTTGACGAATATATCGCCGTGCTTGCGGTAAAAGGGCTAAAAAATGGCGACTAGCGTCAGCCAAGTCATAAAAGAATCAATCCAGACCATGAAAGAGCGCGGGCTCATGCTAACTCCGGATAACTACGCCGAGGTTTTTTGCGAGATAGCGAAAAAAAACGGCGTAATAGTGCCTGATTGCCAGAAGCTTGAAAAATACTCGGCTCGCCTAAACGACGAGCTTAAGGCGCAGCTAAAACAAAAAAACGTAAGAAACTTGGACGAGCTTTTTGCTTTTATGGCGGCTAGGCTAAATTCGCCCGGCCTAGCCGAGTATCCAAAACTAATAAATGCACTCGTAGCTATGAATAAAAAGGTTTTTCAGGCCGTAGCTTCGTTGCACAATAAAAATGCTAAAAATTTAGCCGAAGCAAGCTCGGAAGCCCTAAATAGAAGACTAGATGCGCAAGCCATAGATAGAATAAAAGCTGTCTCTTATACACATCTGACGCTGCCGACGAAGAGGATAGT
>CALBNA010000384.1 GCA_937896205.1 uncultured Campylobacter sp.
GTATGCGAGCAAACGGGGATAGAGTTTGAGCTCATTTACGATCCCGTGGGCTTTTTAACGATGACGTCAAACCTGGGCGTATTTAAAAACGAGATTTTATACATCCACCAAGGCGGCGCGCTCGGAAATATCAGTCAAAAACTAAGATACGAAAGAAAATTTAAGGAGACGAAATGAAGTTTTTACTCACTAGCAACGAAAATTTTAAGGACTATTTTGCGGCTTTGGTGAACCGCTCAAACGGCGATATGAGCGCGGTTATGCCAGCCGTTTCGCAGATACTTGAGGACGTGCGCGCTAGAGGCGACGAGGCGCTCTTTGAGCAGATAGAGAAATTTGACCGCTGGAAACCCGACGCAAATACCCTAAAAATCGGTACCGACGAGATGCAAAAGGCATACGACGGCATAGATAGCTGCCTACGAAACGCGCTAAATTTAGCCTTTGAGCGCATAAAAAGCTACCACGAAAAAAGCCTGCCAAAAACCTGGATAGAGCACGACGAGCACGGCGTTTTGCTAGGCGCAAAGTACACTCCGCTAGACCGCGCCGGACTATATATCCCCGGAGGCAAGGCCGCCTATCCTAGCTCGCTTCTCATGAACGCCGTCCCGGCCCTGGTCGCGGGCGTTGGGGAAATAGTAGTCTGCACGCCTGCCGTCGGGGGCAAGGTAAATACGCTACTGCTAGCAGCCATGCACGTCTGCGGCATCAAGGAGGCCTATAGGGTGGGCGGTGCGTCGGCGGTAGCGGCGATGGCCTACGGCACGAAAACGATCAAAAAAACCGACGTCATCACGGGCCCTGGTAACATATACGTCGCGACGGCTAAAAAGCTAGTTTACGGCGAGGTAAATATCGATATGATCGCCGGCCCTAGCGAGATCTGCGTCATAGCAGACGAGAGCGCCGATCCTCGCCACATCGCCGTGGATCTGCTCTCGCAGGCCGAGCACGACGAGATGGCTAGCGCCGTACTCATCACGCCAAATCAAGCTTTCGGCGCGACGGTGCAAAGGCATATAAACGAGGAGATTAAGACTCTAGCTAGGCAGCCCATCGCGCAGGTTAGTATCAATAAAAAGGGTGCTATCATCGTAGCTAGCGACCTTGATGAGTGCGTGAGACTGGCTAACGAGCTAGCGCCCGAGCACCTAGAGATCGCGACAAACGACGCGATGGAGCTGGCCGCGCAGATCAGGCACGCGGGCGCGATATTTATCGGGCACTTTACGCCTGAAGCGATGGGCGACTATCTAGCAGGACCGAACCATACGCTGCCCACAGGCGGTAGCGCGAGATTTTATTCGCCTCTCGGGGTTGAAAATTTCATGAAGCGCACCTCGCTCATCTCTCTAAATGCAAAAGGCATAAGCGAGCTAGGAAATGCGTGCATGAAGCTAGCCGAGGCCGAGGGACTCGGAGCGCATAAGCGTTCGATCGCGGTTAGGCTCGAGGCTCTTAAGTGATTTTAGGGCATTATCTCTTGGACGCTTTTTGAAGGGCTAGTAAAAATAAATACTCACGGACGACCGGTCCGCTCCGTTTTATTTTTACGTCGCAACTTCAAAAATCGCCTCAAGATATAACGCCTTGTATTTAAATTTGTTTCTGTCCGTCGATGGACTTTGCGTCCTATCTTGGGACGAAATTTGATAAAAACATTTAAATTTGCTCAAAACTCTTTGCCGCGAGTTTTGCGTGCGAAATTTGAAGGCTTTTGCATAGTTATCTCTCGGGAGCTTTTAACGGAACTTGCGAAAAATAGGCTTGGCGG
>CALBNA010000385.1 GCA_937896205.1 uncultured Campylobacter sp.
AATTTATCATATTATCGTAACTCAAATTTAAAAACCGAGGGAAATTTAATGGACTATGCACGCTATATCGCCATCGCGCTGTATTTTGGATTTTTGCTTTTCGTGGGGCGATACTCGTATAACAAAAACGCCAATATGGGCGAATATCTGCTCGACAACCGCCGACTAGGGCCGGTCGTAACGGCGCTGAGCGCCGGAGCTAGCGATATGAGCGGCTGGATGCTACTTGGCGTGCCGGGCGCGCTATATGCCACGGGGCTAGCTACGATTTGGATGGTTTTGGGGCTCGTTATAGGAGCGTATTGCAACTATCTATTTTTAGCAAAGCGTTTGCGCGTCTATACCGAGGTTGCGAGCGACAGCATCACGATTCCCGATTTCTTACAAAACCGCTTCAAAGACGAGACTAAAATTTTACGCATAGTCTCGGGCCTTTTGATTTTGATATTTTTCACGCTTTACGTTAGTAGCGGGATAATCGCGGGCGGCAAGAGCTTTGAGAGTTTTTTTGGCCTTGATTTTAAATTCGGCGCCATTTTTACGCTCGCTATCGTCGTTTTTTACACGTTTTTCGGAGGGTTTCGCGCGGTTTGCATTACGGACGCGTTTCAGGGTATGTTGATGTTTTTGGTTTTAGTTGCCGTACCCGTAGTCGCGTTTTGTAATTTAAATTTGCCTGACGGTGCTACCTTTTGGAGCGAGGTCGCCAAATACGGCAAAAACCACCTAAATATCTTTTACGACCAGACTTTTTTAAGCATCTTAGGGCTCATGGCTTGGGGACTTGGCTACTTCGGACAGCCACACATCATCGTTAGATTTATGGCGATACGAAGCTCAAAAGAGCTAGCCCAAGCGCGCCGCATCGGCATCGGCTGGATGGCGATTGGGCTTGCTGGAGCGATGATGAGCGGACTGATCGGCTTTGTGTATTACAGCGAGTTAAATTTGCCTCTAGCAGACCCCGAAAAGGTCTTTTTGCAGCTTGGCGAAACGCTGTTTCATCCGTTTTTCGTAGGTATTATTATCTCGGCCGTGCTTTCGGCTATCATGAGCACGATCTCTAGCCAGCTTTTAGTTAGCGCAAGCTCGGTGACGCAGGACTTCGTGTTTGCCTTTTATAAAAAAGAAATTTCGCAAAAAGCTCAGGTCGCAGCCGGTAGATACGCCGTCGTGGCTGTAGCTCTAGTGGCTACCGCGCTTGCTTTTAGCTTTAACGAAAGCGTGCTAAACGTCGTGGGCTACGCGTGGGCGGGCTTTGGCGCGAGCTTTGGGCCGGTGCTACTTTTTAGCCTTTATTGGCGCAGGATGAGCGCGCTAGCGGCCTTGCTGGGTATGATAACGGGCGGAGCGACGGTGATCGCGTGGATAGCGCTCGGGCTAAATTCTTACGTTTACGAGATACTGCCTGGCTTTGCGGTCTCTTGCATCGTGATTTATCTAACAAGCCTCTACGGCGACGCGATAGACAAGATGAGCAACGAGCCAAATTCGGCCACCGTGCAGGACGAATTTGAAAAAATGAAAACGAGGCTTTAAATGCAAAGTAGCGTAAAATGCGGCAACTGCGGCGCCGAGGTTGATGTAAATTTGGCTCTTAAAACCGAGCTTGAGCTTGAAATGAAGCAAAAAATGGCGGCGGCTAGGCGAGAATTTGATAAAGAGATCGAGGCTAAAAGAGCGCAATATAAGGAGCATCTAGACGCTTTAAGCGCGAAGGAAAAAGAATTCGACGCTAAATTTGCCGCAGCCCTAAACGCTAAAAAAATAGAGCTTGAAAACGAAATAAAAGCAAAACTCGAGGGCGAAAATTTAAACATAGTAAATGCCCTAAAAAACGAGCTTGAAGCCAAGTCAAAGCAGATAAACGAGCTGAATTTAAAGACGCTTGAGATAGAAAAGCTAAAACGAGAAAAGAGCGAATTTGAAAGCGCGCTGATGGCAAAAACCGAGGCCGAGCTAAGCAAGCGCCTAAGCGAGGAAAAAGAGCGGCTAGGCAGGGCTCTAGCCGAGCAAAACGAACTAAAATTTAAACAAAAAGACGAGCAGCTAGAAGCGCTAAAAAAGCAGCTAAACGAGGCGCAAAGGCGCATAGAGCAGGGCAGCGAGCAGCTACAAGGCGAGACGCAAGAGCTAGCCATCGAGGCGTGGCTGCGGGAGAAGTTCGTATTTGACACCATAGACGAGGTCAAAAAGGGGGCAAACGGTGCGGACGTGATGCAGATCGTAAATACCCGCGAGGTGCAAAACTGCGGCAAAATTTACTACGAGAGCAAACGCACGAAAAATTTCTCAAACGAATGGATAGAAAAATTTAAAGCCGATATGCGCGCCTCAGGCGCCGACGTCGGGGTGCTAGTTAGCGAGGCTCGGCCGCGGGAGCTAGAGCGCATGGGGCTGGTTGACGGCGTATGGGTGTGCAACTACGAGGAGTTTAAGGCGCTTTGCTTCGTGCTAAGACAGGGCGTCGTGGAGCTAAATTTCGCCAGAAACTCAGCGCAAAACCGCTCGAACAAGATGGAGATGCTCTACTCGTATCTCGTCAGCAACGAGTTTAAGATGCGCATCGAGGCTATCGTAGAGGGCTTTTCTGCGATGAGCGAGGAGCTGGAACGCGAAAAAAACGCGATGAAACGCATCTGGAAGAGCCGCGAAAAACAGATCGAAAAGGTGCGCGACAACGCGATCGAGATGTTTGGCTCGATAAAGGGGATCGCGGGAAATGCGATAGGGGAGATAAGGATGCTGGAGCTGGGGTTTGATGCGGGCGATTTTAATTCCCCATAAACGGCGGATTTTAGAATAAATTTTTCTACACCCGCCGCAGTCACGGACGACTAGTCTGCTTCTTTGCGGGTAAGAAAAATTTATTTAAACTACGCCTATTCTGTCTGGAATACTTGTCTCATATCCTGCTAAATTTGCAAATTTAACTTTGCCAAAATTTAAAAACGAAAGGCTCAAATTTGAGTGATTATGATTTGCCTAAAGGCGCCAGGCTTGATGACGATGAGAAGGTTCTGTATTGCTATCAAAATACAAATTCTTTTTTTATCGTTAGGATGTTTATTTGCATGCTTTTGCTATTCGTTTTGTTTAATATCATAGACGGCAGTATCTTGTCTATGATTGTCATATCCGCCGTTTCAATTTTTCTATTTTACATTATGTGTTGCGAGATATTAAATTATAAAAGGCGATGCATATGTATTACCAATCAAAATTTTATTACCGGAAATAATATAAAAACAAAAAAAGAGGAAATATCATATTTCTATACAATTTATGCATTCGGATATCGTCCCGTAATCGTCTTTTATAAAAATAAAAAGTTTTTGTATTTTTTATTTGTCGAGGACGATGTAAATTTTAAAGCCGCGATGAGCGCTATTTACGACATCTCGCTCAATGAGGATTTTAAATTTGATTTAGGTAGCGGAGCGTATGGATTCGCCAAGAGCTATACGATAAGGAAACTAATAAAATAGTGCAAGTACGCAAAAGCATATTGATTTAAGCACTGGTTCGGTGTGCCGCCGCAGCGCTACATATTTTAAATTTGCAACGGGGCTAAATATGCAAATTTGACTCGGCCAAAATTTAAAAACCCAGCGAAGTTCTGCTTTAGTTTCACTGCGTTCGCTACCGCTTAAGGCAGCCTGCAAGCAAGAGGAGACTGCTATGCTTGCAACCGCCAAGCATGGCGCAGTTTAAACCCATCAATACAAAAGCAAAATAACGTCAAATTTTAACAAACTAAATTTTACATTTTCAAGATACGGGGCTAGGCGAGTAAAATTTTTCAAATTTAGCCTCAAAATTAGCTCGCATCGACATAAATTTTATACTTGCCGCAGCTGGCGCAACGAAACAGATAGCCTGCCATATCGCCGCCCGCGACGAGCTAACCCTGCACGTCCTCTACCGCAAATTCGCCGCGCAGGGCGTACTCCTCAAAGACTTCGTCGGCAATACCCATCTCCTGCAGCTCTTTCGTACCCACATCGCCTAAAAACTCGCAGTAATCGTCGCAACACGTGAGCCAATGCGCCCCCTGCCAGCTAAAATACCCCGGCGTCCTTTGAAACAACTCCTCGGTTTTGCCCTGCGCGTCCGCAGCGCCGTCCGGCAGAGGGTCGGCGTCCTGGATGAAGCCGGCGTCAAATTTCGCCGCAGCCGCGCCGCTAGCGATGCAGTGCGGACAGAGGTAGTTCACGTCCTCCACACTGTAAACGCTACCGCAATAATACACGTCAGTCGCCTGCTCGCAGCATTCGCAAACCACGCTCACATCGTCCTTGAATACGCCTGTTTTGAAGGGATCCGGGTGGTAGCGAAAATGAGGCAGGCTTTTTAGTTTTCTACTTTGGTGCGCCGCCTCGCTAGCGGTTTTAGGGCGCTTTATCGCTCCCGCGTCGCCGTTTTGCGCATACTGCTTTAGATAGCCGAGCTTTTTGAGTTGCTTTTTGTCCTTCGGATCGCAAATTTTGGCTAAAAGCTCGCAAGCGCTCTTTTTAAGCCCTAGTAGCTCATAAACGTCCACGAGCACGAGCTTTGCCTCTTTTTTATCGTATTTTTCGAGCTCGTCTTTGAACTCGTACAGCGCCAAAATACTCGCCGCGCCGCCGTCTGAATCCCAAAAACGCCTTTTGAAGCGCGATATATTTTTCTCTAAATTTATTCATTTTCTCCCCTCAAATTTGCGGTTGCGTGCGGGATTATCTTTTAGATTTTACCGAGCGGACATGCTATTTTTGGATCAAATTTTACTCCGCGCAGATCGCTTTGAGCTTTGCAAGATCTAAAATCAAACTATGCGAAAACGCGTCTATCACGACTCCGGCGTATTTGCCCTCAGCGCTTTCTAGCATAGCGGCGTAGTCCTTTAGGCGCAGGTTTATCGCCTCCTGCTCAGCATCGTTTCGCCATCTCATCATCTCGGCTCTGCTAGAAAACGCCGGGAAATAGCTAAGTCTGCTCTCTTCGTCTTCAAGCAAGACAAACTTGATATTTGAGCCCTCTTCTTCGTAAACTGCGCTACCGTCTGGTTTTGCTAGGGCTTGATTTATGAGTACGGGTGCCAAAAACTCTGTCTTTTTTAGCGCCGCGATTAGCGCCTTTTCGCTTTGCTCACCGCCGTCTAGTAAAAATGCGTCTATGAAATCGTTTAAATTTTCGTTCATCTCTCGCCTTGGATTAAATTTGGCGTATTATACATTTTTGCGTTTTTAAATCAAAATTTAGCAGTAAATAAGCTTTGCGTTGCTATAATCACAACCTCACTTCAACTGGCGGGTTCATAGCTCAGTTGGTTAGAGCATCCGGCTCATAACCGGATGGTCCTAGGTTCAAGTCCTAGTGAGCCCACCACCACAAAATTTTTTGCTTTTCACTACATCAAAATCCGCAAAATTCTATAAATTTCATGCGTCGTTTTTCCTTTGAAATTTCGCTTCATAACTTCAAAAGACAAAGTCTGCCTCATAATTCCCGCTTTAAAATGCGGCAAGCTCGCGATTGAATTTTCAAATTTAACTTTCATTTGGCGACCGATTAAATTTTATTTTATGGCAAGTTGCAGTAGAATTCCGTTAAAATTCTTAGTGCAGGGAGATGTCCATGTCAGAAAATCAAACGAAAAAAGGCGGAATTTTAGCTTTTTATTTTAACTCAAGCTTGCTTTGGCGCATCATTATCGCTTTAGTGTTGGGCTCTGCGATTGGTATGTTACTACCTAAAAATATGCCGGTGGGTGATACCACGTGGGTGGCGATTTTAACGCCTTTGGGAGATCTTTTTGTGAGGCTTTTAAAGATGATTATGGTGCCTATCATCATCTGCTCGCTCATCGTGGGCACGAGCAGTATCTCGCCCGCGCACCTGGGCAAAGTAGGCGTTAAGGCGATCATATTTTACGCTATAACTACGCTTTTTGCGATCGTCATCGGCCTAGCGTGTGCGTTTGTATTTTCTCCAGGTAGCGGGCTTGATCTAAGCGATGCGTCCAAGGCCGTCGAAAAGGCAGCGAACGCGCCTAGTATGAGTAAAATTTTGCTTAATATAATTCCTACGAATCCTTTTGATTCCATAGCCAAGGGCGAAATTTTGCCGATCATCGCGTTTTGCTTATTTCTTGGCGTAGGGCTTGCGTTTTGTCGCGACAGTAGTGATGCTCGTATTAAAAATTCCGCTGATACGGTTTATAATTTTTTCGACGGAATGAGCGAGATTATGTTTAAGGTCGTGCACTGGGTAATGCAATACGCACCAATTGGCGTTTTTGCGCTAATGTTTGTAGTGTTTAATAAAAGCGGTATCGAGGCTTTCAGCTCGCTATTAAATGTCACGATTACCCTATACGTAGGACTTGCGATTCAAGTATTTGCGGTTTATTGCGTTATTTGTATGCTTATCGGAGTTAGCCCGATTAAATTCCTTAAAAAAGTGCGTCCGCCGATGCTTACGGCTTTTGTTACCCGCAGCTCCAACGGCACGCTTCCGATTACGATGCAAACCGCCGAAGATATGGGAATTCCAAAGGCGATCTACGGCTTTGTTTTGCCCGTGGGTGCTACGGTGAATATGAACGGCACGACCGTGTATTTGGGCGTGTGCACGCTCTTTATCGCTAATGCTTGCGGTATCGATCTAAATAGCAGCCACTACCTCACGATCATCATCACTTCGATGCCTGT
>CALBNA010000386.1 GCA_937896205.1 uncultured Campylobacter sp.
GGTATTTCTCTTGAAATAGTTTTTTCATTGTCTTCTCTTTCGGAAAAAGAATGCCGTAGTTCTTCAAACTCTTTTGGCGATAACAGTAAGGTCTGCAAAATAGGTACTGTATAGGCTTTTTCTTGATTTAAAGCAAAAATTCCCCTTTCTCTTAATATTCTATCTATATCCGCCTTTGATATTAGATTTTGACTTGAATAGCCTCGCAACATTTCTCCGTAAGGGATAAATTTATTTATATCTTTGTGTTCTACATTCATAATCAAAAGCCCTCCAGATTATTTTTATAATTTGTTATAATTACTGATTTCGTAAAATTATTATCCTGAAATCTTTGTTTGAGTTGAGAGCAAGCATTTTTATGATTTAATTCATTATAGTTAGGAAAAGCAAGAATAACTTCTCCAACCAAATTTTTAGAGATATCTTTTGCTAGCCCCATTAAACGCATGCACTCATCAGCTTCAAAGTTGTCTATGGTGGCAAGAAGTAAGCTACTTTCTTTGTGATTATCTTTATTTTCTAATTTTATTGGAATAATACTTGAGTTAAGATATTCCACAGGAAGAATTGTTCCTGTATCTTTTCTTTCTTGAGGATTTAGATTACGTCCGGTTGAAGGATACCAAAATGAGTGTTTATACTTTGAATTGCTTTTTATAAAATTCATCACTGTTAATATAAAAGAGGCTCACTTATTGTCTATAATATAAATGGTGTTATCTCTAATAATGTTCAATCTAGCTGAGGAAACTTCCTTAATCAAATCATCAATGCTCGTTGTGTCATTATTTAACCAAAATAATACGCCGACGTCATTTGCAAAAGAAAAGTCAAACCCCCGTATAATTTCTTCCTTTTGAGCAGAATTATCAAAACATTCCATAGTGCATATTAAATCTCGCATAAAGTCTTTAAATTTACTCGTTGGACTATTTGAATATTTTTTAGCTTGAAATTTAGACGATATAATAATATTGTTTAAGTGCCCATCAACAAGAGGATTCATATATGAGTACAAAAAATCTATCCCATGTGTTTTTAATGGGTTACCTTTTTTATTAGTATGTTCTTCGTTTGAACACTTCAGCTCAATACCTTTTAGTAAATGATTCCACCCTACAGCAGATAAAAAATTTTTCTACCAGATTCTCTCCATATTCTCCGATTGTCTTTGACAATTCTCCCATGCCATTCCTCCTGCATGATTAATAATTTATATATAATTATAATACTAAATAACTTAATACTACAACATCCCCTCATATCTTTCGTAGTTTATGCCGTAAATTTTATCGATATTTTCAGAGTTTATGAGCTTTTCGCTCTCGCCAAAGGCTAAAATTTCGCCGTCTTTTATAAATAGCGTCAAATTTGAAACAAATTTCGCGTGGCGCAGGTAGTGCGTCGTCTGCACGAAGGTATAGCCCTCGTCGCCTAGCGCCTTTATCATCTCGAGCAGCCTAATTTGATTGCCAAAATCCAGCCCGTTCGTAGGCTCGTCCATAAAGATCACTTTCGCGCCCTGAACCAGCGTGCGCGCGATGTACGCCAGCTGCCGCTCACCGCCGCTGACCTTTGTGTAGGGCGCGTTTTTTAGATGCGCGATATCCATCTTTTCCAGCGCCTGTTCGGCTAGCTTTTTATCCGCCGCGCTAAAGCTAGAAAACAGCGGCGTCCTGCACAGCGCGCCCATCAGCGCGACGTCAAAGACGCTGTAGTCATACGACGGCGCGTGCGTCTGCGGCACGTAGGCGACGAGAGAGGCGAGCCCCTTTTTGCCGTAGTCGCGCACGCAAGTATGCGCGGCAGGCGGATCTCAAGCAAGAGCGTGTGCATGACCTCGAAATCTTTTAAGCTTTCGCCTCGCAGCAGCGCCGTGACATATCGCGCGTAATCCTCTGCGCTAAAGCCGTATTTGCCAAGCAGCAGCGAGCCCGCGACGCAAAGCGCCAGCAGCAGGGCTAAAAACGCAAACGCCCTTTTGCTCATTTTTCTTTACTCACTCGGCGCCCCGTCCTAAAATTTTATAAATTTGCGCGTCTGTGAGCTCAAGGTCCAAAAATAGCTTGTAAAACTCGCGCGTTTCGGAAATGATGTCAAATTTAAACGCCTCGTGGTAGATTAAATTTACCAGCCATTTTAGCCCCAAAAACCTCATAAACGAAGGCGGGCGGTCAAACCACGAAAAGGGCTCGCGCGGGATATAATAAGCCTTTTTGTTTTTCACCGCGCCCAGCAGCTGCCACTTCGGGTCGCCGTAAATTTTATCAAACAGCTCTTTTTCGTAGATGAGGATGACGTCGGGATCGTATTTAACGAGCTGCTCGAAGCTGATCTTTACGCGCCCGAAGGATTTGGCGTTTGGATCCTCGCTGCACTTATGCACGTTCTGCGCGCCTGCTCGCTCGATGAGCGTCGCGTGCCACGAGCCCTCGCACTCGGTGGCTAGCCCATCGCTACCCTGCGCGTAGTAAATTTTTACCTTTTGCAGGTTGTTTTTCTTAATGTATTCCTCGATCTGCGCGGTCAAATTTAGCGACTCTTTCGCGTAGCCTATGAGACGTGCGGCGCACTCCTGCTTGCCCGTCACTTCGCCTAAAATTTCAAACCCGTCCAGATAATCCTCGAGCTTCGTCGCGCTTAGATAGAGTATCGGTTTTTTGATAGAGCCGAAGACCTCACTCATCTTTTTGGTGTTGCGCGAGCTTGCGTTTACGAGGATGAGCTCGGGGTTTAGGCGCAGCAGCATCTCGACGTTTGGAATTTTACCCCGACCGAAAAAGCCGCCCACGACGGGCTGCTCTTGCACCTCTTTTTTTACGTAGGGCCGCTCGTAGTCGTTCCACTCGAAATTCGTGCCGCTGATTTTAGCGGGATCAAGCGCGTAAAGCATATATAAAAGCGGCGGCGAGCTGGCGTAGATTTTAGCGGGCATGCCTTCTAGCTGAGCTATGTTTTCGCTATTTTGAGCGATGTAGTCTTTAACCTGCTCAGGCGTCATCGCAAAGCAAAAGCCCAAAAACGCAAAGAAAAACAAGATAATTTTTTAAACATTTTTTGCCTTTAAATGATTTTGTAAAGTATAGCTAAAGAAATTTTAAAATAGATTTTATTAGGCTCAAGATAAGTTAAGTGGATTTTTTCTTATCATCTTTAGTAGAATATGATAAAATTCTTTCGTATCTTTACTGTTATTGTATCTAAATTCACACTCTTTAAGATGAAGCAAGAAATTTTCTTTCTTTATCCCTTTAAATTTAGCTAGTCTATGTTTAGCATAACCCCCTTCTGCTTGCAGTAACAAGACGAAGTCGCAGCTAAAAGTTTTCTATACCGTTTATATGATTTTTACCATTAGCGAATTCATTTTTAGAGTGCTTCTCTCTGTAGTGAGCCAAGGCTGCGTAATCAACCAATCCGTCATAAGCTTTCCAGCAATCAGAATAAATCACACTCTCGTCTAATTCACTCTTGTGCTTGCACTCTCTTTGAGAAACTCCGACAATATCGGTATCAGTTCATTTGCAGAGCAGTTTTTAACTATCTGGGTATAGACCTTGCCGTCACGCTTTAACATACCGAATACTGGAGTTTTATTTGCTGCGCCTCTACCTCTTTTCTCAAAGAGAGTGCAAGCACAAGACCTCTTACTCTTTTAGATCTAAAGTAACTTTCATCTATTTCAAAGCGAAGCTTCTAGGCGAGCTTGCAAGCTGGAAATTTCACCTGAAAACTTAGATATCTTCTCACACTCTTTAGACATCAAAATTCTGATATTTTTAGTTATTTTCTCAAAGAGAGTGCAAGCGCAAGGTTGATTGTTTTTTCTGAGATATCAGTAAATTCTGCTATTTTTACAGCTTCTATATCGGCTGAGAAATACCATAGAATTTCTCTAAATTTCTTTTCCGAAATTCGGGAACGGACTATATATTTATTTTTCATCGAACTCATCGTAACTTAATGCTCCTTGTATTTGTATTAAGTTTCGTTGAGCCTTTTATTATATAAATAGAGTCGAATTTTAAGCGGAATCGCCCTTTTTAGAGCGATCCGTACGACTGCGCTTTTAGGCGCTGGAGCGCAGAGAGCTTTACTTGCGCGATTTTTCCGAAAACTTAACCACTCGGCAAAATCATATTTCTTACGCTTTTTTAGAAAACTCAGGTAGCAAAAATATTTTACGACGCGGCTCTCTCTAAAATTTCCTTTCGTTTTTGCCAGTCAGGCATATAAAGGCTTAGATGCTCATAAAATTTCTTTGAGTGATTTGGATACAGCAGGTGAGCAAGCTCGTGAAATATGACGTACTCGATGCACGCTTTTGGTTTTTTGATGAGCTCTATGTTTAAATTTATATATGATTTATAGGGATTGCAACTCCCCCATCTTGTTTTCATCTGTCTTATTTTTACGCTTTTGATATCTTGTTTTACTATCTTGTTAAACTCTTGCAAGATGTTAAAAAAATATAGCATCGCCTTTTCATGATACCACTCATAAACTAAATTTTCTTTTCGCTTTAGGTCGCTTTTATCTTTTACAAATAGCTCTAGATAACCCCTCTGAAGCTTTACGCACTCCTCCTTAGATTGCACCACTTTTAGCCTATAACTTCGCCCAAGATATCTAAAATCCTCGCCGCTTACGTACTCTTTTTGCGGTGTCTTAAATGAGGCAAAAAACGCGCACTTTTGCGCTATCCACTTGGCTCTTTTTTCTATGATAAATTTTATATGCTCATCGCTTGCGGCTTTTGGCGCGGTTAGTATCGCTTCGCCGTTTGGCCTAACTTTTAAAGTGATATTTTTTACATATTTTTTGATGATTTTTACGTCACTTTGCATAAAAGCTTATCCCTATACCACGGATAGTTTGATAAATTTTCTCTTTATCATCGATAGATACGCCGTATTCGTCCTCGACATCCCAAAGAGCGTCTTCCATCGCGCTTGTTATCTCGTTTTCCACGTCCATATTTTTGTGCCATTCTGGTTTCTTTGAGGCCTGCTCGTAAATTTCATAAAATTTCATACTCAAATTTTTAGCGACCGTCTCTATATCCGCAAGCTCCATATCGCCTAAAATATCAAGCAAATTATCATAAATGGCAAATAAAATTTTCTTAGAGTTAAATTCTTTTGGATATCTATCTTCATTTGGTTTTAAAGCTCCTGTTATCAGATCTTTTAGCTGTTTTGCTTTGGCAAGTTTTTCCTCTTCGCTTAGCCTTTTTGCTTTATACTCGTCGATGATATCTTGTATCTGTTTGGCTATTGATTTATAAAATGCCGGATTTGACTCCATTTTTTCTTTTACCACCGCACTTACGGCGCTGATTATCGTATCAGCTTTGGCATTTTTACCTTCGACTCTTTGCACCTCATCATCAAATTCCGTCTCAAAGATATTTACAAGCTTCGTAAGCTCATTGACCTCTTTTGCGCTCACATAAGTATCAAGCAACTTTTGCATCTGTGCTTCGTATTTGCCAAAGTCGCAAGCCTCATGATACCTTAGCTGCACCGCCTTTCTTAGTTCGTTATAAAATTTAACCCTTTGCTTATAAGCTTTTATCTCCTCTTCGCTTAATATATCGCAAATTTTCTCACTCGAAAGCGCTAGTTTAAAAGCTCTAGCAAACTGCGACAGCCACTCTTTAAAGTCGTCTCTTTTTTGCACATCCTCTAAAACTGCCACATAACTCTCCAAGTCATCTTTAAATTTTATGCCGCTAAAAAGTCCATCCAAATGAGTATAGTAGGTCTTAGCCTTTACAATCTCGCTTCTTACGTCCATCACGGCTCCAGTTAGATCCTCCGGGTCAAAGCCGCTTAGCGACGCGTAGCTAGTAAGCGCCTCATCAAGCTCGCCCAAAAGCCCTCTATAATCAATAATGTAGCCATAATCTTTTCCGTCATAAAGCCTATTTACTCTAGCTATTGCTTGAAGCAGATTATGCTCTTTTAGCTGCTTATCTATATAAAGCGTACTTGCTCTTGGCGCGTCAAATCCCGTCAAAAGCTTATCCACGACGATGAGCAGATCTATCTCGTCGCCGTTAACAAATTCGTCTTTTACGTACTTTAGATACGCCTCTTCGCTGCCGTACTCTTTTATAGTCTCTTGCCACGCCTTTGCGACGTACTCTTTGTGCCCGCCCTCAAGTTCCTCGTGCTCGTTGCTTGAGATCACGTAAGCAGTCCTTATCTCTCCGTACTCTTCAAATATCTGATGATATTTTATGGCGTCGTATTTTCTTTGTGTTGCAAGCATCGCTTTAAAGCCGCCTTTTGCCATCTTTAAACTCTTTTTAAAATGCTCATTTATATCAACCGCTATGAGCTCTAGCCTTTGCTCACTCGAAGCCACGCGCTCAAACCTCGCCCACTTTTGTTGCAGATCCCTTTTAGCCTCATCGCTTAGCTCTCTTGATATAAGGTCAAATTTCCTAGTTAGCCCATCAGAGTCTAGCACCTCTTGACCCACATATCGCCCCTCGTAAAGTAGCGGCAAAACGGCACCATCTTTTACCGCATCGTCTATCGTATATCTATGTATCTCTCCGCCAAATTTGGCAAAGCTATTTTTCTCACGCTTTAAAAGCGGCGTCCCGGTAAATCCTATATAACAAGCAAGAGGCAACGCCTTTTTCATCGCCTTATGCAGATCGCCGCCTTGCGTGCGGTGGCTCTCATCCACTAGCACAAATATATCGCTATCTCTTATCACTACCTTTTGACTTTGCACTTTTTCAAATTTATGCACGAGCGTAGTTATCACGCTAACCCCGCTTTGTAGCTTTTCTATCAGATCGCTTCCGCTACTTGCTCGTCCTGCTTTTATATCTGTGTTTTTAAAAGTATCGTGTATCTGTTCATCTAGATCTATCCTGTCGGTTACGACGATGATCTTTGAGTTTGGATAAATTTGCTTTAAAAGCTTCGTTAGCATTACCATTGTAAGCGATTTGCCGCTTCCTTGCGTGTGCCAGATGAGTCCGCCCACTCTTGCGCCGTCTTCTAGCGTCGATACTCTCTTTAGCGTCTCTTCGATAGCGAAAAACTGCTGATATCTGCAAACCTTTTTCACTCTTTTATCAAACAGTATATAGTGCCTAATTAGCCTTAGTAGCCTATCTTTAGATAGTAGCGCAAAAAGCGTAGTATCAAGCACGCTTATCTTTCTATCTTTTATCGCGTCTTTTAGTCTCTCATTTGCGCCGTCTTGCTCTTTCCACACGCTATAAAATTTAAATGGAGTTCCAGTAGTGCCGTATCTTGCCTCGCTGCCGTTTGCGGCGATAGTTAGTTGGATGTATTTAAAAAGATGCGCTATCTCATCTTTGCCCTGCTCTTTTTGTAGCTGTTTTATGCCGTTTTCAAGGCTCACGCTTGATTTTTTAAGCTCGATTACGACTACTGGTATACCGTTTATAAAAAGTACGAGATCAGGCCTTCTGTGCTTTTGCGCCTCGCCTTGATTTATCCTGCTTACTTCAAACTCTTCCGTTACGTAAAAGTCGTTGTTTTGTAAATTTACAAAG
The DNA here is from genome assembly GCA_937896205.1 of uncultured Campylobacter sp. Taxonomy (GTDB): domain Bacteria; phylum Campylobacterota; class Campylobacteria; order Campylobacterales; family Campylobacteraceae; genus Campylobacter_A. Next base: position 7,550 of record CALBNA010000386.1, read on the forward strand.
TCTATAAATTTAAAAGAGAAGCTTCTTCTCGTGCCGTCCTCTAAATTTTCTTCTAAGCTAGTGCCGAGCAAGAGCAAATTCGTGATCTTTTCATTTGCGATCATTAGCCCTTCGTTTAGTGATACTCCCGCTAGCTCATCGACCGCTTTTAAAATGCTACTTTGGCTAAATTTATATCGCTTGCCCTTATACTCGTAGCCGTTTATCTCGTCAAGCTTTTGGGTTAAAATTTCCCTAAACAAAACCTCGCTAGATTTAGAGCCGCGAAGCTTTAAATTTTCCTCTCTACTTATAAATTTATATCCCAAATTTCGTAGTAAATTTATGCTGTTTTGCTGGATTTTATTTTCTGAAGTATCGGGGGTCATTTGGTATCCTTATTACTTTCTTTTTTGATTTTAAAAAATATTTGGATTAAGCTTCGCAAGTCTCTTATAATGGTATATATTTCAAATAAAAATACTTTAATAAGAAAAACATAGATTATAAAAAACACAATTACTAATACTCTTTTTGCAGTAATGTACCAAATCATCTTATCAATTTCTTTAAAAACATCAGATGAGGCAATATCT
>CALBNA010000387.1 GCA_937896205.1 uncultured Campylobacter sp.
TGCTAATAGAGCTTAAAAACCGATAAAAAGTGATAATATTATGAGATTAAATAATATATTTGTTAAAAAGCGCTCCGCCGAATTTCAGCGTCTCGCAAGCCGCGGGGTTATATCATTATCAAATTTTAACGAGAAAGGGCAAAAATGACGCAGTTTGACGCAAGAAACGTCAGCATGGTGATGGATTTTTACGAACTTACGATGGCGGAGGGGTATTTTAAAAGTGCGGATCAACCGCGAGTGGCGTTTGACGTTTTTTACCGCAAAGTGCCTAGCGGCGGCGGTTTTGCGATATTTGCGGGACTTGAGCAGATCATAGAGTACGTAGAAAATTTTCGCTTTGAGGATAGCGACGTAGAGTATCTGCGCTCGTTAAATTTATTTAGCGAGGTTTTTTTGGATTATCTGCGCAAATTTCGCTTTAGAGGCGATATATACGCATTTGCCGAGGGGACGATCATCTATCCGCAAGAGCCTTTTATGACCGTCGTAGCCTCGCCTATAGACGCACAGCTCATAGAGACGGCGATTTTATCGCAGATAAACCACCAAAGCCTAATCGCGACCAAGGCTAGGCGCATCGTAAAAGCTGCGGACGGCAGGAGCGTATTTGACTTCGGCGCCAGACGCGCGCATAACTTCGATGCGGCCGTATACGGCGCCAGAGCGGTCTATATCGGCGGTGCGGACGGCACGGCGACTATTTTGGCGGCTAAGGCCTTTGGAATACCAACTACCGGCACGATGGCACACAGCTGGGTAATGTATTTTGGCGACGAGTTTGAAGCATTTAAACGCTACGCCCTGCTCTATCCGGATTCCGCTTCGCTGCTAGTAGATACCTACGACGTGCTGCATAGCGGCGTACCAAACGCGATAAAAACGGCAAAAGAAGTACTTGAACCTATGGGTAAGCGCCTAAAAGCCGTAAGGCTAGACTCCGGCGACCTAGCGTATCTATCTAAAAAAACGCGCGCGATGCTAGATGCGGCAGGGCTACAAGACTGCAAAATCATCGTCTCAAACAGTCTGGATGAATACACCATCGCCTCGATTTTAACCCAAGGCGGACGCATAGACGGCTTTGGCGTGGGCGAGCGCCTGATAACGTCAAAAAGCGATCCGGTTTTCGGCGGAGTCTATAAACTAGTCGCAGTCGAGAATAAAGGCATTTTTAGCCCGCGCATAAAGGTCTCGGAGGCCGTAGAAAAGATGACTAATCCGGGTCTAAAAAAAGTTTGGCGCATATATAGATGCGGTCAAGCCGTCGCCGATTTAATCACGAACGCGGACGAAACGCCCGATCTCTCAAAACCCTACCGCTACATAGATCCCGATAGGCCGTGGAAGGAGCTGTATTTTGAAGGTTGCACGGCGCGACAGCTGCAAAACCTAGTCGTAAAAGACGGCAAGCGCGCGGCCGAGCCGATAAATTTAGCCCAAATCAGAGAGTACGTAAAAGAGCAGCTGGAAAATGAAATTTGGCAGGAGGAGCAGCGCTTTGAAAACCCGCACAAGCACTACGTCGATATGAGCGTGGACTACTACGAGATGAAGATGGAGCTTTTACGTAGCACAAAAAAATAAATAAAAAAACGGGCGGCTTACTTTTGCGGTAAATTTTATCGCGCAAACACAAGTTTATAGATGCCAGAGACTGAGCCGCTCGTTAAATT
>CALBNA010000388.1 GCA_937896205.1 uncultured Campylobacter sp.
CCTCTTCGTCGGCAGCGTCAGATGTGTATAAGAGACAGGTAGCTGCGCTGCGTCCGCGTCCGCAAAACCGCCATATAGCGCGAGGTCAGCTAGCTTGCCCGTTTTTATCTCGCCTGCTTCTAAATTTAGCGCACTTGCGGCATTTTTAGTCGAGGCTAGAAGTAAAATTTTAGCAAGCTCTAGCGGATCAAAATCGGCGTGAATGAGCAAATTTGCCCGCAGCTCGTCAAGGAAATTTAGGCTCATATTTGAGCTAAGACCGTCCGTGCCGATATTTATGCTCACACCCTCATCCAGCGCGGCGCGTAAATTTAGCGTGCGTTTGCTAAGCAGCCTGTTTGAGACCGCGCAGTGCGTGAGACTGTGAAGCTCGCAGTCAAAGCCCGAAAAATCATCCACCCAAACGCAGTGCGTAAAGAGCGTGCGAACGCCCGCAAACATCGCTACAAACGAGCTTGGCGTATAAAGCGGGCGCGCGGCTGGGTTAAATTTGCCCAGCCACTCCTTAAAGCCGCCCGTACCGCCCTCTAGCCAGCTTTTTTCGTATTCGCTCTCCATAAAATGCGTCGAGACGACCAGGTTCTGCTCGCGGGCTAAATTTAGCGCAGCAGCGGCTAAATCAGGGTGCGTAGAGTAGGGCGAATGCACCGAAACCACAGGCGTAAAAAGCGAGCTTTTGCGCTCTAGAGACGCTTTAAATCGGGCGCTAAAATTTGCCAAGCTTTGCTCGAGCGCGGCTTCGTTCGTGCCTAAAATTTCGTTAAAAAACACGACCCTGCCGCTGCAGTTCGCGCAGGCGTCCAAATCCCCGCCAAAGCTAGAAACCGCTCCGAAGCTCGCCACGCCGCTACGCTGCATGGCTTTTATCGCAGAGGCGATGAGGTTCTCGTTTGCCGCCTGCGAGAGCGCACCGCGAGAAGCGATAACCGAGCTAAGCCACTCTAAAAAATCGCCGTAAACGAGGCTGGTTTTGTTCGCGCTAAACTCTAGATGTACGTGCGGATTGATAAAAGCAGGCGCCAAAACGGCGTCCGGATACTCGAAAAACCGCGCGCTAGGGTATCTTTTTCGCAGCTGCTCGGCCTCGCCAACGGCCTTAATGCGTTCATCAAAAGCGACCGCCGCATCCTCTAAAACGGTAAAATTTTCGTCGCACAGCATTGTAAATTTCGGTTTAACGATGATCATTTTTAAGCTCCTATTTTTCGTGATTGTAGCGAAAATTTAGCTTAAAAAATGTATAATCAAGGCTAAATTTAAATCTTTTAAAAGGCTAAAAATGGAAACAAAATCTAAACTAATGGTCATCCAAGGCCCGAATATCAACATGCTGGGCACGCGCGAGCCTGATATCTACGGCTCGATGAAGATGGAGGATATCCACGCGCAGATGAAGCTTTTTGCCGAGCAAAACGGCATCGAGATCGAGTTTTTTCAGAGCAATTTCGAGGGTGAGCTAGTGGATAAAATCCAAGAGTGCTTCGGCGAATTTGACGGCATCATCATAAACCCAGCCGCCTACACGCACACATCTATCGCGATCCGCGACGCTATCGCAGCCGTCGGCCTTCCGGTCATCGAGGTGCATATCAGCAACATCCACCGCCGCGAAGAATTCCGCCAAAAAAGCCTCATAGCGCCGGTAACTGCGGGACAGATCGTGGGCTTTGGGCCTGTGGGCTACCACCTAGCTATGATCGCTATGCTGCAAATTTTTGAGCAGATAAAAGCTCTAAGGGCCGCTAGAGAAAAAGCGGAGTTAAGATAGGGCGAAGTTGAAAAATTTTATCCTAAAGGACGAAAACGCCGTTTACCACGAGTGCGGATACAGCTGCGATAACGCGATATTTTTAAGTCTCGCGGGGCGCAAATTTTTCCTCACCGATGCGCGTTATAGTATCGAGGCGCGCGAGCTTTGCCAAGATACCGAGGTTATCGAGGTCGAGCGAAATTTGATAAAAGACGCGCGGCTGTTTTTACGAAAAATGGGCGTAAAGGAGCTTGTTTATAACCCGTACGATTTTAGCGCGGGCGAGTGGGAAGCGCTGAGCAAGGGGCTTGGGATAAGATTTAAGGCGCGAGCGAATTTTTCGCAAATTTCGCGCATAGTAAAATCAGAAGACGAGATAAAAATTTTAAAGCAAGCGGCGCAGCTGGGTGCGGAAAGATTTGACGAATTTGCCGCGTTCGTGCGCGCCGAGGGCGAAGGCATGAGCGAAGAGGAGCTGTTTTTTAACGCCGAGCTCATCTTTAAGAAAAAGGGCGAGCTCGCGCTTAGCTTTTCGCCTATCGTCGCGATAAACGAAAACGCCGCTAAAGCGCACGCTCTGCCGAGCAAAAAGCGGCTACGTCGGGGCGATTTGCTCCTGCTTGACGCGGGGGTTAAATTTAACCGCTACTGCTCCGATAGGACGCGCACGGCGTGCTTTGACGAAAATTTTAACTTCGGCAAAGAGCAAAATTTTAAAAACGCCAAACGGCAAGAAATTTACGAGATCGTAAAAGAGGCACAAGCTCTTGCTATCGCGGCGGTTATGCCCGGCAAAAAGGCGCGCGAGATCGACGCGGCGGCTAGGGATTTTATCGCGAAGCAAGGCTTTGGCGAAGCGTTTTTTCACAGCACCGGACACGGCGTCGGAGTCGATATCCACGAGCTTCCGTTCATCTCAAAGCGCGGAGATACCGTGCTAAAAGAGGGGATGGTCTTTAGCGTGGAGCCAGGGATTTACTTGCCCGGCGAGTTTGGCGTGCGCATCGAGGACGTCGTGGTCGTGCGCGAAAACGGGGCTGAAGTTTTATGAGAGTAGCGGGGGCGAGGCGCTTTAGCAAATGCCTCTTTTTCCCGAAGGTTTTTGATTTTAAACCTGGCTTTCAAAATAGCGTTATTTTGGGGCTCGGCGGTAATATCGGCGACGTGAAAAAGCGCTTTCGTCGGCTGCATTTTAAACTTAGCCGAGATAGTAGGTTTCATGTCGTAGAAAACTCGGCGCTCCTTATCAACGAGGCGTTTGGGTTTAAAGAGCAGGCGGATTTCACAAACGCCGTTATGCTTGCGCAAACGAGCCTTGCCGCGAGGCAAATTTTAAAAATAACGGCAAATTTAGAAAAGCGTTTCGGACGCGTGAGAAGCTTTAAAAACGCGCCCAGAACGCTTGATATAGACATTTTGTATTTTAGCGGACGAAACAGAAACGACGTGCGGCTAACGTTGCCCCATCCTGGCGCGCAAAGCAGGGCTAGTGTGATTTTGCCGCTTGGAACGATGAAGAACACGTCATTGACAACCGCCGTCTCTACCAAGAAAAATTCGACCGCGTCATCCCTATTTTGCAACAGGCATTCGATGTCAAACTGCCTGACGCGTCGTT
>CALBNA010000389.1 GCA_937896205.1 uncultured Campylobacter sp.
AGAATATATATAGAACAAGTGTTGTAACTAAAAACATAACAAACATTAATATTGACATTTTTAATTTATTTTCTTCTTTTTTAAATTCAAAACCTTGTAAAATATCGCCTACCGTCTGAGAAATTTCAGTCCTACCTTTAAACATTCCCTTATGCAAAGAATAAAGATGCGTTTCGCTGCCAAAAATCCTATCTACTTTTAGTCCTATCGCTTCTTTAAATTCCTTTGGCACCTTATAGCTAAATGAGCGAGCGCTGCTATACTCGTTTAGGCCTTTTCTTTTTACGAGTTCGTTTAAATCCAAACTCCGCCCCTGCTGCGTTATCAAATCGCGCATAGTGATCTTGCCTTGCATAAATAGCTCGGCTCTGCCCTTGCCTAGCGTCTTTTCTATCGTTTCGGGGCTTTGGGTTTTTAGCCAGTCGTTAAACGTCATATCCTGCGGCACGTAGCCGTTCATACTTGACCTAGTGCGACCGCTTGCTTCATCCATCCCCTCTACGTCCAGCTCGTCCCAGCTTTTGGTTACGGGTATTATGGTGCTACGACAATTAAAATGAGTATTTACGCGGGGCTTGCGAAACGGAAAATTATGCCCGATAGGTTTGTAGTCTTTATCCCATATTAGCCCGTCGTAGGCTCTGCATAGTTCTGACGTGCGAGTATCTAGCGTGGCTTGATATTTGTAGCATTTTATGACGTCGTCGTTTGCCTCAAAAAATGCTTGGCGTATTTCGCTTACTATCGCGCCCGCTCCGGTTAGAGCGATAGCGGTAGCGTCGCGTTTATTTTTTTGTAAAGCCTGCGCTATCCTTTGGGCTAACATCGGCGTAGTCTCGCCCAAACTCACGCCTATCTTTAGCTCGCGCTCTAGTCTCTTTTTCTGATCGGCGTTTAAGCCGTTATTCCACGCTTTGACGGTCGCGCCGCACCAAAGACAATAAAACTTGCCCGCGAATTTAGAGCCGAATCAAACGCCTCAAATCTCCAAAATTTCAGGCTCTCCAAACAGTCGCTTGGCTTCTTTTAAAACCGCTTGATTTTTTGCGGCTTTTGGGTCGATTTGAGTTTTTGCGGCCAAATTTGGCATAGGATTTTGACTGCTCAAATTTGCCCCACTTAAGGACGAGTCGTCAAAATTCGCTTCGCTTTGAAACTCATCGCCGCTTAAATTTGAAGTATCTAAATTTTGCCTTGCGTCGGCGTTTGCAGGCTCGTTCGCACACGTTTCATTCGTCACGCGCCATCAGCTATTGCTCGATCCTCGCATCAACTACACCTCGCACAATAGC
>CALBNA010000390.1 GCA_937896205.1 uncultured Campylobacter sp.
CGCTACGACTGCACGACTTGCCACGTTCCGCAAGCTAAAGTAAAACCGCGCGTGAAAAACAACTTTAAGCCTGACTTTAGCCGTCAGCAAGACGCGCAACACCGATCAAACCTTCTAGATATACTAAACGAAGGCGTTAGGTGAGCGTATCCAGACGCGAGCTATTTACTAAATTTTTGGGCGGCAAAACCGCTCAAAAATTTATCGCTCCGCCTTATTTTTGTGGAGAATTTAACTGTGCTGATTGCGAAGCGCCTTGCGTTAGTGCTTGCGATAGAGAGCTTTTAAGCTTTGAAAATGAAAGAATAAATTTTAAATTTAAGTCCTTGGGTTGTAACTTTTGTAAAGAGTGTGCGCTCGCTTGCGAAGAGGCGGGACGAGAGGTTTTAAATTTAAAATTCGCAGCTACTATAGAAGCTAAAATTTTTATCGACGTGCATAGTTGTCTTGCTTGGAACGGCACGATTTGCTGTAGCTGTCAGGATATTTGCAAATTTAGAGCGATCGATTTTTTAGGCGTTTTTCGTCCGAGCGTAAATCAAAAATGCACGGGCTGCGCACAGTGTATGGAAGTTTGCTTCGCGAATAGTATCAAAATGGAGGCATTATGAGAAAATTTATTTTATTTTTTACGGCGATTTTTTGCTTAAATTTGACCGCAAATTTGGCGGCCGCACCGCTTGAGATATCACAACCTGATAAGGTCATAAAAGCCGGCGCAAACGTGATAAGCTCAAATTTGATAGATGAAATTTTATATCTGGGTACGGACGGCAGCGAGCTTGATATCTACGACATAAAGGCGGATAAATTTTTAGAACCGATCAAATTTCGCACGGTCAAAACACACTTTAGCGACGAAGAGCCAGCAAAAATTTTTAGCATCGACCGGCTGGGCGATATGCTTTTGGTTTTAACAGAGATGGACTATAACGAGCGATATTTGTACGTTTTTAAAAAAGAAAACGATAGCTGGAGCGAGGTTAGCAATATGCACCTAGCCAATAAATCCGCTAAAAAAGCCTTTTTTATAGATGAAAAAACTGCGGTAGTATCGGACTTTGGCAATGAAATTTACTACATCGATCTAGAGAGCAAAAAAGCGGTCTTTAAACATAAATTTTCCATCGCGCTTTACGTTGATTTTGAGATCAACAAAACCCGCGATAAAATCGCTATCGGTGCCGAAAGCGGCGTGATTTATATCTACAATCTAAAAACTCGCCAAACCGAACAAACTATAAATTTCTTTAAAGACAATATGTATGACATCGACTATAAAAATGACGTCGTAGCCGTGGGTTGCATCGACAAACAAGCGGGTGTTTTTAACGGCTCAATGAGCTATTTTAAGTCCGATTTTATCGTTTATGCTACGGGGCTTAGCGAGGATGCCAAAACTCTAGCCTATATGAACGGCGAAGAGAGCGATATCCTGGTCTACGACATCGCAAGCAAAACAAAGCTCGCGACCGTAAAAACCGGACAGCAAATTTTAAATGAAATTTACCTCTCCGATAGCGGCAGGTTAATCAGCGTTGCGTATGAAAAAGAGGTTAAATTTTGGAGCGTAAAATGAATATATCAAGTGCGATAGTATATACAAAAGACGAAAACGAAGCCGCCGAGGTGGCTAAAAGAATCGAGCAAGTAAAAGGCTGCGAGGTCATCGCCGCGCAAGACGGCAAGATCGTAGTCGTGATGAGCGCGGAAAATTTAGACGGCGAGATAGAGCTATTTAAAGCGCTAGAGGGTGTAGAGGGCGTCTCAGGAGCCGCGATGATATACAGCTATCAAGAGGATTTGCAACAAGATATCGAAAGCATTAAAAAAAGCGGCAAGATAAGCGAAATTTTACTCGACGAAAACGTCGATGCCAAAGACATCGTATATAACGGTCACGTCGGCGATAGGGTAAAGTAAATTTTTACCCGTTAACTTTATCCTAAATTTGACGATATATAATACAGAATAAAATCTAAAGGATAAAAAATGCAAAGCATGAACGGTTTAAGCCAAAATCCATACATCCCGCAACCTCGCTACGACGTGCAGAACGTCCAAAACTCGGCAAGCGTAGATCAAAATGAAAATATCAAAAGAATGCAAGAAGCCTATGCAAATATCGACGTAAAGCAGCTAACGAATAGCTATTTGTCGCATTTTCAGGCTAGGGCTGACTCAAATGCGAGCTCAAATTTCTTGTCTCAGGTTTCGGCCTTTAATGGTTCTGCAAAATTTAACGATATTTTCGGCGCTCAAAGCAAAAGTATAAATTCTCTAAACGATATCTTGTCCGGTGTCGATTTTAAATCTATCGGCTACGAGGGCAAGCCTATAACGCAACTAAGCCAAAGCGAAGCTAGCGATCTAGTGAGTGAGAATGGATTTTTCGGCATAACAAATACTGCGGATAGGATTTCAAATTTTATTATTAGCGCCGCAGGAGATGACTTGCAAAAGCTCGAAGCCGGAAAAGAAGGCATGCTAAGGGGCTTTAAAGAGGCTGAGAAAATTTGGGGTGGCGAGCTACCTGAAATTTCGCAAAAAACGATAGAAAAAGCAACGCAAGCCGTAGATAAAAGAATAGCCGAACTTGGCGGGAACGTGCTCAGTGTTCAGGCTTAAGTTTTTAAATTTAGCCGCCGTTTTGCTGGTTTTTAGCGGTTGTGCTTTTTTTGAGCAAAAACCGCCACCAAAAGTCGTCCAAAAACCAGTTGTTCAAAAACCTGCGCCCGTTAGAGGCTCATTGCGTGGCGTGATATCAAGCGTAACCTACGACGGTGGCAAATACTGCTACGATATAAAATCAATCGACACTTCAAACGGCAAACTGCCTAGCGGTAAGTACTGTGCGGATAAATTTTACTTTTCTAGCGGAGATACCGTCTATGCAAGCGTTTCGGGCGGACTCGTTACTGAGATGCTACTTATAAAAAGCGGAGCGCATCACCTGTCTCTTATACACATCTGACGCTGCCGACGAAG
>CALBNA010000391.1 GCA_937896205.1 uncultured Campylobacter sp.
GCAGCGTCAGATGTGTATAAGAGACAGATTTGCGAGAGCGCGAAATTTGGGCCAAATTTATCAAAATTTGACCCTATTTTCGCTCCGCCCGCTTTGATAACGAAACTTTAATAAAACCGTAGATTATAGCGAGTTTTTACATATAGTTTAATAAAGAAAGCTGGTTTATCTTAGCCACGGACTGTAGCATCGCCTGATACGACATCATTTTTTGCATGAGATTCATATAGGTCTCGCCGTAGTCGGCGTTTGTGATATCGGCCTTGACGGTTTTTACGTTTACCTCCATGACGCTAGCGTGCGTATTGGTCTGTATTAGCGTATTTGTTTGATTGCCCACTTTAGTGTGGATTTTGTTTACGTGATCGGCGATATGATCCAGTCTCTCGATCGCGCCTTGGATACCGGAATTGCGCGGATGTTCGCTCTCGCTGTCGGCGCGGTACTGGCCACTTCTAACGGCCTCTATCATCCTATCCAGGTCATCAAAAATATCCACGCTCGGGCTATCTATTTCGATACCGTTGTTTGCCGAAAAGTTCCATAGTGAACCGTCTCCTTGCGTGGTTGCAGGCGTGGTGCCGGTGCTATCTCCGTAAAACTGATCGGAATTTACCTCGTCATAAATTCCGACTTTTATCGGAGTTACGGCGTTTTGCTTGTCGGTTACTTTTATTCGGCCGCGGTGATCCATATTTGCCTCTACGCTACCTTGCGATTTTGCTATAGCTTGCTTGTAGGCGACATAATCAGCCTGGGCACTACCGCCGACGCCCGCAGGAACATTGTCACTAGCTACCATACCGATAATGTCGTTTAGCTGCCTAAAAGTCATATTTTTTGACTGCGTTTCTCTACCCTCGGTGGTCGGCGGGTTTGTGGTGTCGTTGTAAAAACTATCCCAAACCTCAGTCGTGTACGTAGTGCCGTCAGGCCTTGTTATATTTACCCGCGCGTTGCCTGAGGTTGCAGGCGGTACGGCGGTGCCAAAAAGCACGTCCACCTTATAGTCTCCGCCGCTTTTAGATTTGATCTGCATTTTTAGAGCTTGATCATCTATATCGTATTTGTCTCTTTCGCCAGGATATAGCTCTTTTGAGGCCACAACTTGGCTTAGCGTAGTGTTATCGTCGGCGAATTTACCGCTGCCGCGATCTACTTGCGATACGGTACCTACTAGATTTCTGCCCTCTTGCTTTAAATTTATCTTGTCGTAGTCGTAAGCGTTTGTAACGGCGCCGTCTAAGTCTTCGTATTTGCTCTTAACGAATTCAGTGATTTCATAGTCGTCTGGGTTTGCCTGCACCATAGCTTCGAGCGGATTTGCGCCGCTAGTTAGGCTATCTATCGTATCAAACGCACTAGATGCTCCTGCTATACCGCCCGCTAGAGCATCTGCATTTGCCACTTTTTTCGTCGCCGCTATCATATGAAAATCGATAACCTGATTGCCCTTGCTTAAGTCTTTTACGTTGATTTGGCCTTGATTGTTTATCGTTACTTCGACGACTTTATTAGTAGGAGTGTTGCCGTATTCGGTGCCGATTTTTTCTAACAGGTCGTTTATCGAAGCGTCCGAAGTCATCTTAAATTTACTCGTAAAGCTCGTGCCGTTTGGCTTTTTACCCTGCAAGAAAAACGTCGTATCCTGAAACTGCCTAACGCCGGTTCCGGTAAAATCTTGATTGGTTAGAGTTTTTTCGTCTTTTACATATTTAAAACCGATTAGATCGCGCATTTTGTGTTCGCTATCGATATAAACGGTCTTGTTTCTGTCATCTAAATTTTGCGCTTTTAGCATTGTGTTAGAGGTGACTTTTTTATTATAGTCGCCGTCCTTGCCCAAAAACAGCTCCTGCCCGTTTTGGTTGTAGGTCAAATTTACCTGAGCTCCGCCCACTGTTTTCATCGCCTGCGCATTGCCGTAGTACTCATTTGTATCGCCGTTTATAGGTTTTGTATTTATAGCGCTTCCAGAGAATAAAAACTGCCCGTTGATCGAGGTGTTTGCGATGTTTACTAGGTGATTTTTGATGCCCTGAAGGTCGTTTGCGATGGCTTCCCGCGATGTTTGCGAGTGGATTTCGTTAGCACCCTGAACTAATTTTGTTTTAAAAGTCTCAAGCTGCTGCTTAAATTCACCCAAAGCCTTATCTGTATTTTTTGAAAAGTGTTGCGCCTTTGACGTCGCCGTTTGCACCTGCTCAAGCGTCGCAACCTCGTAATCAAGCCTCATGCCGTCATTATAGACGCTACTGTCCTCGAAAGAATTTTGGATTTTTAGACCGGTTGACATTTGGTTATTTAGCTTGTAAAGCGCTTTCATATTGGTCTGATAATCGTAGTTATTCGTAAATTTCATCAGCTGATTTGTCATTCTCATCGCATTTTTCCTTAAATTTAATTGAGCTCTTGCAAGCAAATAAAGTTCCACTCGTTATATCGTCAAATTTCAAAATTTATTTAGTTTTAGATATGATTTTGTCAAATTTAAGGAGTATAAATGAAAATCCTTTTTTCGCCAAGCGAAGCAAAAACCGTCGTTAGTCCAAATAAATTTATAGATAGAAACGACTTTATTTTTCCAAATTCATATGAAAAGCGGTGCGAAATTTTAAAAATTTACGATGATTTTTTACAAACGGCTACCGTTGAAAAAATCTCAAAACTTTTCGGCGTTAAAAATTTGACCGATGAGCCGAGTTTGCGAGAAAGCCTTTTTAAAAAAGGCGCGGTAAAAGCAATCCTGCGATATGACGGAGTAGCCTACAAACACCTTGATTACCGTAGTCTTGATAGCGCGGCGCAGGAGTTTATAGATAAAAATACGCTGATTTTTTCAAATTTATTCGGCCCCGCGACTGCGGCGGATATGCTGCCAGAATACAAACTAAAGCAAGGCGAGCGGATAGACGGGTTAAATTTGGAGGAATTTTATAGCTGTCTCTTATACACATCTCCGAGCCCACGAGACCGTACTAGATCTCGT
>CALBNA010000392.1 GCA_937896205.1 uncultured Campylobacter sp.
GTTATAGATTATTGTCCCATTCAATAGTATATTTTTAATAGACTTTCTGTCTCTTTTTATATTTAACAATAAAACAAAATAGTTAAATGGTTTTATGAAATCAACATCTATTTCTTTGCTTAGTCTATTGCCACAATTTTTACATAAAATATCATTTGCTGTAATGGTACCACCTAATGCTTGCTGTATTATGTGTTCCTCATGCTCTTGTGTATCTGTGTCATTAAATTTTTTACCGCACAAGTAGCACTTCTTCTTTATTTTCTTATTGTATGCACTAAACAAAATTTTAATCCTTTTAATTAAATTATTTTCCAGGAAATATAATGCCGGCAGTATTATACTCGTATCTTTTTGAGATTTAAATGCCAACATAGGCTCTTTGAAGTATATGAGCTTACCCAAACACCCTCTTAAATATCCCATCCACGTGCCTGGCATAATACGCATAATCAAAGCACTCTTTTATCTCGGCTTCGCCTAGGCTTGCGCGCAGCTCCTCGTCAGCGAGCAAATTTTGTAAAAACAGACTCTCGCCGTTTTCGTTTATCGCTTTTTTGCCCTCTTGCAGATCCGCCCAGACCTTCATTGCGTTGCGCTGTACGATCTTGTATGCATCCTCGCGCGAAATCCCACGCTGCGGAAGCTGCAGAAGCACGCGCTGAGAAAAGACTAGCCCGCCTGTTAAATTTAGATTTTTCATCATATTTTCCGGATAAACTACTAAATTCGCGATCAAATTCGTAATGCGCGCGAGCATGAAATCGGCCGTGATAAAGGCGTCGGGTAGGATAAATCGCTCGACCGAGCTGTGGCTGATGTCGCGTTCGTGCCAGAGTGCAACGTTTTCGAGCGCAGGCGTCACGTATGAGCGCAGCATCCTGCAAAGGCCGGTGATGTTTTCGCTAAGCACGGGATTGCGCTTGTGCGGCATCGCGCTAGAGCCCTTTTGACCGGGGCTAAAGTACTCCTCGGCCTCGTAAACCTCCGTCCTTTGGAAATGGCGCACGGCGATCGCGATCTTTTCGCAGGTGGCGGCCAGGACGGCGATCGCGCTGATGACGTGGGCGTAGCGATCGCGCTGGATGACTTGGTTTGACGCTGGAGCGGGCTTTAGGCCGAGCTGCTCGCAGGTTAGCTCCTCAAATTCAAGCGGCGCGTGAGCGAAATTTCCCATTGCGCCGCTTAGTTTGCCGTAGGCAGCGACCTCTTTGGCGTCTTGTAGCAGCTTCAGCGCGCGCGCGACCTCGTCGTACCACACCGCAAGTACGAGCCCGAAGGTGATCGGCTCGCCGTGGATGCCGTGACTGCGACCGACCATCATCGTGTTTTTGTGCTCCTGCGCTCTGGTTTTTATCGCGCTCATTAGGCCTTTTACGTCCTCTATGATGAGCTCCATGCTGCTTTTGATCTGAAGCGCGACGGCGGTGTCGATGCAGTCGCTACTAGTCATGCCGTAGTGCACGAAGCGGCTCTCATCGCCCAGGCTTTCGCTCACGCTTGTTAGAAACGCGATCACGTCATGCTTGGTCGTCTTTTCGATCTCGTCGATGCGCCCTATGTCAAATTTCGCGTTTTTGCAAATTTTCTCACAGTCTGCATCGCTGATGAAACCCAGCTTATTCCACGCCTTGACCGCAGCTTTTTCGACCTCCAACCACGCGCCGTATTTCGCCTGCATATCCCACTTCTGCGCCATCTGTTCGCGCGAATATCTCTCTACCATTTTTAGCCTTTTTTATGTGAATTTTTGTATAATTTTTTAAGAAAAGATTATATAAAAACTGGGCTGAAATCGCGGTTAGTATCCGCTAAATTTGCCCTTAAATTTTAGATTTAAAGAGTGAAAATTGCCTTATATTCATAAATTTATCGCGCATGCAAAAGGGCAAAAAGCGTATGAAATTTTATTGCAAAACGGCTATAAAATGCGCGAAGCTCAGCGCCTAATCGACAAAGGCAGGCTTATCTGCGACGGCACGGTCGTCAGCGAGAAAAATGCCTTGTTAAGCGGCGAAATTTGCCTGATAGAGTATGAAACGAATCCGCGCGGGCTAAAGCCGATTTTTGAGTGCGATAAATTTGCGGTTTTTGATAAACCTAGCGGCGTGCTCAGTCATCCAAACGGCAGGCACTGCGAGTACTCGCTAAATGACGAAATTTGGTCGCTCTACGGCCGCGAGGCTGCAGTCGCGCACCGTCTAGACTGCGAAACTAGCGGACTCATCGTCGTGGGCAAAGACAAAAATGCGGTCGTAAATTTGAAAAAACTTTTTGAAAATAGACAGGTTTATAAAAGCTACGTCGCGCTCGCACACGGCAAAATAAGCGAAAATTTGCGTATCGAAGCAAATATGGATTTAGCAAACGACTACGACGACGTGAAAATGCGAATGCAAATTTGCGAGGACGGCAAAAGCGCGGTTACGGAGATTTTGCCGTTAGAGTATTTTGCCGATATCGATGCGACGCTGGTTCGAGCTGTACCGCTCACGGGTAGACAGCATCAGATTCGTTTGCATTTGTTCCACGTGGAACATAAGATTTTGGGCGAACCGCTCTACGGTCTAGCTCGACCGCAAATCGAGAAAATTTTAGATAAAGAGATGAGTGAAATCGAGCGAATTTTAACGACCGGCGCTCCGAGATTGCTACTGCACTCGGATGAAATTTGCTTTAAATTTGACAGCGTAGAGTACAAAATAAAATCCAAATTTGACGCGCAATATGAATTTCATAAACTTATGAAGCACGGATAGATTTTGAACAGATTTGCCAAGCCGTTTTTACAAACAGAGTTCTTTATCTACTCGCAAGCTTTATAAAATCTTACTGTACAAAGACTGTAAATTTTATATACATAACATCCGTCGGCGATAGCGTCAAGCGTAAAATAATACTGCAAAATTTAGTTACGATTACAGTGCGATGTATCCGCATAAAAAGCGTTTTTACTTTGGCTATATAATAATGCAAAAGATAAGCTAACGTAAATTTTGTTAGCAGATAATGTCTTGTAAATAGTATTTTAAAGTCAAAATTTCGTTAGTAAATTTAACCCTGTTAGTTAGCCCGTGCGCTAAATTTAGACGGTTGAGAACCGGTTTTAGCACCGGCAAATTAGATTAAGCAGAAATTTATGGGG
>CALBNA010000393.1 GCA_937896205.1 uncultured Campylobacter sp.
CCACCAGTATATGGGCTCGCCGGGCAAAAACCAGGGGAAAATGCCTTTATCGTAGGCTTGCAAAAGAGCTTCGGCGCTTAGATCGCCGCCGACGGCTAAAGGCGAGTTTGCGGGAGCGTTTGCGGGGTCTGGGAAGTTATAAATTTTTTCCAAATTTGACCCCGCGTCCGCTTATTTTAGAGTTTCAAATTTAAACGCAAGCTCGCCGCCCTTTAGCGTGATGTTTGCGACGCCGCCGTTTTTTAGCGCGCCGAAAAGTATCTCGTCGCTAAGCTTGGTCGAGATTTCGTCTTGCACTAGGCGTTTTAGATTTCTCGCGCCAAATTCCTTGCTATAGCCCTTTTGCCAGAGGTATTTTTTGGCTTCGGTGGAGGCTTTTATGACGACTTTTTTCTCGGCGAGACTTGAGTTTATTTCGTTGATGATTTTTTGTGCGATGAGGCTTAGCGCGTCCTCGCCAAGGTCGTTAAAATGCACGATTTTATCGATGCGGTTGCGAAACTCGGGACTGAAAAATCCCTTTACCGCCGAGTCTGCTTTGCCGCTTTCATCCTTGCTAAAGCCCAGCGTCGGAGCCTCTTTTGAGCCTAAATTTGAGCTCATTATGATGACGGCGTTGCGAAAATCGCTCTTTGCGCCGGTGTTATCAGTGAGGCTTGCGCTATCGAAAATTTGCAAAAAGACGTTTATCATCTCGTCGCTTGCTTTTTCGATCTCGTCAAATAAAATCACGCTATAAGGGTGCTTTTTAACGGCGTTCGTGAGTATACCGCCCTCTTCAAAACCGACGTATCCCGGAGGGGCACCGATGAGACGCGAGACGCTGTGTTTTTCCATGTATTCGCTCATGTCAAACCGCTCGAAATGCACGCCCAAATTTCGCGCTAGAGCCGCGCTTAGCTCGCTTTTACCCACGCCGCTAGATCCCGTAAATAAAAATACCCCCACGGGCGCGTTTGGCTGCTTTAGCCCCGCATACGAGCGCTTGATCGCCGCCACTAGCGTATCTACGGCCTCGTCTTGGCCAAAAATTTCAGACTTCAGCCTTTGGGCTAGGTTTTTCAAATTTGCCGCGGCATCCGATTTTAGATTGGTGTCGGGGATATTTGCCATCTTGCTCAAAACCGCGCTTAGATCGGACATTTTCGCGGTTTTGCTTCTGTTTTGTAGGGCTAAAGCCGCGCCGACCTCATCGATGAGATCGATGGCGCTATCGGGTAAAAATCGATCGTTTAGGTATTTTTTAGCTAGCTCCACGCTTTTAGCTAAAATTTCGTCGCTAAATTTGACGCCGTGAAAGCTCTCGTATTTGGCGCGAAGCCCTTTTAGGATCTCGACGCTCCTGTCTCTTATACACATCTCCGAGCCCACGAGACCGTACTAGATCTCGT
>CALBNA010000394.1 GCA_937896205.1 uncultured Campylobacter sp.
CCCCTAAATTTATCTTCGAAACTTTTATAAAATTTATCCATTTATTCTCTTTATTTCCAAACTCGGTTCAAGATACGCAAGGCCGACGAAATCGGGCTTGCTAAAATTTACGACGTTAAAAATGATCGCGTTGTCGCGCCATTCGTAGTTGTTTTGCAGATGGTTGTCGCTATCGTGCAGCGCTATCGTTACAGAAAACGATCCGACGCCCAAATTTGCGTCAAATTCAAAACTAAAGTCGTACTCCTCGCCTTTTTTGAGATTTTTTAAAGCTTGCTTTAGATGGTAAGTGTTGGTGCCGTAGACGACCTGCGAGAAGCGATTTTTGATTTGATAGCCCAGTACCAGCGAGGACAAATTTTCGTTTGCTTGCACCGTTACTTTTAGCTTGATTTTTTTGCCGACTTCTAAATTTTGTATCTTTTTGCCTGCGGCGTCTAAAATTTCAACATTTTTTATGCAGGCCTTTTTGTTGCCGGATATGGTTGCGGTTTTGCCGTTTTCTAGGGCTACTTGCGAGATTTGTACGTCTTGTTTTTTTGAGATTAGGGCGTTGTAATAATCAAGTACGGCTTCAGGCTCGCCGTCTTTTAAAATTTGACCTTTTTCTAGCAAGATTACTCGGTCGCAGATGGATTTTATCGCGCCGCTATCGTGCGAAACGATGATGAGCGTCGTGCCTAGGCTTTTAAATTCTTTTATCTTGTCAAAGCTTTTATGCTGGAAATACACATCGCCGACCGATAGCGCCTCGTCGATGATAAGTATATCGGGGCGGTTTGCCGTGACGACCGAAAAAGCAAGGCGCATCTGCATGCCGCTACTGTAAATTCGCACTGGATAATCAAAATACTCGCCTATCTCGGCAAAGTCTTCGATGTAGGTTATTATTTCGTCGATCTGCTCTTTTGAGTAGCCCATGAGAGAGCAGGACTGATAGGCGTTTTGCCTACCCGTTAGGTCGCCGTGAAAGCCCATGCCTAGCTCTAAGATGGACGAAATTTTAGCCCCGCTCGTTACGCGGCCGCTTGAGGGCTTTAGCGTGCGCGAGATGATTTTTAAAAGAGTGCTTTTGCCCGCTCCGTTTTGACCGATTAGCCCGACTACTTCGCCGGCTCCCACGTCAAAGCTTACGTCTTTTAGTACGGTTTTTACGTTTTTTTCTTCTTTATTTTTGCTAAACCACGAGGCAAATCGCTTAAAGTTACTCTCGTAATCCAAGTAAGTTTTACAGATATTTTGAACCGATAAAATCATAAAACGTCCGCCATCTCTTCTTCGGCTCGTTTATAAACGAAAAATGCGGCTCCAAGGCTTGCCGCGCCGATAATAATCGGATAAATCAAAAGTGAAAAATCGGGCATCTTGTCGTAAATCAAAATATCGTGATAGCCGCTAACTACGCCAACAAGCGGATTTATGTAGATTAACTCTTGCAAATTTGACGGTAAAATGCTCGTCATATAAACGATGGGCGTTAGCCAAAATAGAAACTG
This sequence comes from uncultured Campylobacter sp., assembly GCA_937896205.1. Taxonomy (GTDB): domain Bacteria; phylum Campylobacterota; class Campylobacteria; order Campylobacterales; family Campylobacteraceae; genus Campylobacter_A. Next base: position 1,497 of record CALBNA010000394.1, read on the forward strand.
CAAGACGATGGCGATGATCTGGCCTACATCGCGCATAAAGACGTTTATCACGCCGAAAAACAGCCCGAATCCGACGGCTAGCATCATAGTAATGACGGACAAAATCGGCAAAAAGATCAAATTTGCGCCAGCAAAATGTCCCAAAAAGGCAAATACGACTGCTATTGCGGCGAATAAAATTAGATTGTTTATCACTGAGCTTAAAACTACGGTAGCAGGAAGTACGATTTTGGGAAAAGACATTTTTTTGATTATGTTGGCGTTATCGGTAAAAATGCCGATGCAGCGCGAAAAAATCTCGCTAAAAAGCATCCAGCAAAGCATTCCGCTCATTAGGTAGATCGCGTATGCGTATTTGCTATCGATGCCGGGCAGCTTGGCTGAGAGTACAGAGGAGAGTATGGTCGCGTAGATGAGCACCTGGGCTAGCGGATGCAGTATCGCCCACGCTACGCCCAGCTTGCTTTTTGCAAATTTTGTTATAAACTCGTTTTTGACCGAATTTACGATAAAAAACCTATACGTATAAATATTTGAAAACAATCTTTCGTCCGATTTAGCTAAATTTGCGTGATTTTACCAAATAAAGGCTAAAAATAAAGAAAAATAGAAATTTAAATGCTTAGCTTAAACTCCTCTTTCACCTCACCGATTTCGCTTGTTTCTATTAGTCCTCGCTTCTTTAGCTCTTTGACTAAATTTTCGGACGCTTTTTTGGTTACTTCCATATCTGCATTTATGCCGCCTGCAGCCGAAAACATCCAGTATTTGTGCATCTCGGCCCACTCGAGCAGCTTGTTTACTTTTTCCATTTTAGTATCGCTAGGCGCGACCGAAATTTTGGCTAGCTCTAGTTCTTGATGATATACGGCGATTTGCAAGACGTTTTCTATATATTTTTTTAGATTTTGTCCGCTAATGTAATTTTTTAACTTATCTATTTTGTCGATAATTTTTACTAGCGGATCAAATAGGCTTTCGTCTACTTTGCCTTCATCTTTGATCTTCATTATCTTATCGATTTTCGGAACTAGCTCTAGGAATGTTTTTTCTATTCTTTGTTTTACTTTATTTTGAGTTTGTACTTTTTTTACGATAAATTTGTAGGCTTTGAGCAAGTCTTTGTTTGCCGTTTTTTCGCCGGTTTTTTCTATGTGCGGTAGCTTTTTGATCTTTTTATCTTTGCTAAGCTCTTCTGCGGTTTCCAAAAACGGTCTTTCGGTGCTTCCTTGTATTCTGGCGCCGCCTTCCGTGCAGTTATATGTCGTGATTTGCTCGTTTTTAGCCTGCTCTATATCTTTTTCAAACTGATTTTTAAATTTGTCCCATATATAGGTCGTTCTTACTTCGCCTTCTCCGCCGTAAGCTTCTACGTATAGGTATTCATCAGCCTGAGCAAATGCATGCCCGCTGGCGTGAGATTTGCCGTCCGGAGCAAAGGCTAAATCTTGGCCTATTAAAATAATATTTTTATGCCCGAGAGCGTAAGCTAACTGATAAGCCTGGTTTGCCGTAGAGTGGCCGATGCCAAGATAGCCGTATTTTGGCATATTAAACGCCATTTCGCTTTGTTGCGGCCTCATCGTAAGAGTTAGGCGGCGCGGTAAAATATTATCTACCGTTTGTTTATGCGTTAGCGACGCTACTATAAAATAAATATCTTCGTCTATTTTTTTGTTTTTGTTTTTAAAAAAGCTGGACGTAGCCTCTACGCGCTCGATTGAGGTTACGTAGTCCGGCTTTATACCGTGCTTTAATAAAATAGGATACGACGCGTCAAGGCTGATAACGGTAAAATACGGCGCGAATTTTTTAAGAGTTTCTAGTTGTTTATCTAGGCTCGGTCCGGTAGATACGATGATGGCCGTATCCATGAGTCCGTATCTTTTTTTGATCAGATCCGTATAGCAATAGTTTGTAACCATCTCCGGAATATGCTCTATGTGGTGTTTTATGCCTATTAGAGTATCGTCTATGCTATTGCCGTGAGCGACGACCATTTGAGATATAGCCTTGGTGAAGTCTTTGTTTATTCTCACGATATCTTCATGGAAATTTTCATAAAACGGCGTGTGAATATGCAGGTTATAGGTTTTTGCGTATGAAGAGAAAAGTTGGCTAGAAACCGCAAAATAAAACTGCGAGTATGTCGCAAATTCCGAGAAAAATAAAACCAGCCTTTCGCTAATCAGTTCATCCGATAAGTCGATTAAATTTAATGCTATATAAATAATCTCTATCTCAGGCTCTACGACGATAACTTTTTGATGCGTTTCGTTTTTTAGCAAGGCTTTATAAAAAATACCGTTGCCAAGACCGTAAAAGTACATAATAGGATATCTTTTATACTCTTTTTCGGTCGACTCTAGGATGCGTAGAACATCTTTAGCCGGGCTTTCGTAGACGTATTTTAGGGTTTTATTGTCGATGATGTTTATATCTATCGGATCTTTTCCTATAAAAATTTCATAGTCTTCATTTCCAGCAATAGACCAAAGTCTAGCTGCTAGAATTTCATCTTGCTGAAATAGTGCTTGAAGATTTTTTTGAAAGATAGGATTTTGGATATTTGATACATTATCTTTAGATGGTTTTGCCTTTTTATTAGATGCCTTATCGTTTTTATTGTTCATATCAAATCCTCCTTTGTTAATCTCTCGCTAAATTTTATATCTCTTTTTGCTTTTTTACCGATCAGCTCTTTTAAAAATTTAGGGTGCAGGCCGTACCCTGGACGCACGCTCCTTATATTTTGCTCACTAAAATTTTCACCCTTTTTTATATCTGCGCTTGCATAAAGTGAGCGTGAAAATCTCCTATTTAAAACCGCTTTTTCATCTAGCTCGTAGCTTACTTTGCCCAAAAGCTCCTCGGCCTCTCTAACACACTTTGCCATAAGAGCAAATTCTCTCTCATCAAGGCTAAATGCGCTATCAACGCTTTTTACGCTTTTATCAAGTATAAAATGCTTTTCAATTATCCTAGCACCCAGGCTAACCGCAACAACTGGGGCTGTCACACCTAATGTATGATCAGAAAAGCCGACCTCTACGCCAAATTTCTCTTTCATATCAGCTATCGTTTGTAAATTCATACCATTTAGTGGCGCTGGGTAGCTTGAAGTACATTTTAAAAGAGCGATGTCGCTATTGCCTGCATTTTTACAAATTTGCACCACATCTCTTATCTCTTCTTCATAGGCTATGCCAGTTGAGATGATAATGGGCTTGCCTTTTTTAGCTATAAACCTGTCTCTTATACACATCTCCGAGCCCACGAGACCGTACTAGATCTCG
>CALBNA010000395.1 GCA_937896205.1 uncultured Campylobacter sp.
GCTTTGGCTTGTGCGGCACGTTCGGCAGCGGCTTTTTGCTGTGCCAACAGTTTGGCGCGTTCGGCGCGGCGGGCTTCATCGGCTCAAATTTGGCGCATTATTTTGACGAAAATTTAAAAGACGTAGAAGTGCTCGCCGTGGATAAATTTAGAAGCGACGAAAAATTTAGCAACGGTAATCTAAAAAGCTTCGGGCATTTTAAAAATTTGCTCGGCTTTTCGGGCGAAATTTACGAGGGCGACATAAACTGCGCTAAAACGCTAGCCATGATCGAGAAATTCGCCCCTGACGCGATATTTCACGAGGCGGCGATCTCGGATACCACGGTGACCGAGCAAGGCGAGCTCGTAAGGACTAATCTAAATAGCTTTAAAGATCTGCTAGATATCTGCGAAAAAACGGGCGCGCGCATGATATACGCGAGCTCGGGCGCCACGTACGGCAACGCAAAAAGCCCGCAAAGAGTGGGCGAATGCGAAGCGCCAAATAATGTCTACGGCTTTTCAAAGCTAAAAATGGACGATCTAGGGCGAAAATACGCCAAAAAGGGCGTAGCGGTAGTGGGGCTGAGATACTTTAACGTTTACGGCGCGAGGGAGTTTTATAAAAACAAAACCGCCTCGATGGTGCTGCAGTTTGGTCTGCAAATTTTGAGCGGAAAAAATCCGCGCCTCTTTGAAGGTAGCGACAAAATCAAGCGCGACTTCGTCTATATAAAAGACATCGTGCAGGCAAATTTGCTCGCCCTAAACGCACCAAGCGGCGTGTATAACGCGGCGACTGGCATAGCAAGAAGCTTTCAAGAGATCGTGGATATCTTGCAGCGCGAGCTGGGGTCAAATTTGCCTTGCGAATACATCCCAAACCCGTACGCGCGCTCGTATCAGTTCCATACGCAAGCAGACATCGAGCCGACTAAAAAGGCGCTGGGATACGAGCCTAAATTTAGCCTAGAAGAGGGCATAAAAGACTACGTGGCCGAGATAAAAAGGATACACGAGGAAGAGATAAATGCGTGAAGTACGTGCTTTAGTCGCGGGCGATCTGATGCTAGATCACTACATCTGGGGTAGCTGCGAGCGTATCTCGCCCGAAGCTCCCGTGCAAGTAGTAAAGATAAAAAACGAAACCAAACGACTAGGCGGAGCGGGCAACGTGGTGCTAAATTTGCTCTCGCTAGGCGCAAAGGTGGGCGTCATGAGCGTGCTAGGCGACGATGAGACGGGCGACGAGATAGAGCGGATATTGCGGGAGCAGGGCGCTAGACCTGAGTTTATCAAGCGCGAGATCGGACGTACGAGCTCGATAAAAAGCCGCGTGATGGCGACGCACCAGCAAGTCGTGCGCATCGATAAAGAAAGCGTCGAAGCCGTAATGTGCGAGGACGAGTTGGCGGCAAATTTCGCCTGCGCGCTAGAGAGCTACGACGTCGCGCTGCTATCGGACTACGGCAAGGGCGTGCTGACGCCTGCGCTGTGCCAAAAGCTGATAAAGGCATGCGCGGATGCGGGCAAACCCGTGCTCATCGATCCAAAGGGCGCGGACTACTCGAAATATAAGGGCGCTACGCTGCTAACGCCAAATAAAAAAGAGGCGGGCGAGGCCGTGGGCTTTAAGATAGAAAACGACGAGCAGCTTTTTACCGCGCTAAATTTGCTAAAAAACGAGCTAAATTTGACCCATTCGCTTATCACGATCTCGGAGGAGGGCATCGCGCTTTTAGAGGACGGGCAGGCGGTTAAATTTCCGGCTCTGGCAAAAGAGGTCTTTGACGTCACGGGCGCGGGAGATACGGTGCTAGCGACGCTTGGCGTGATGCTGGGCGCCGGCGAAAGCATCAAAAAAGCGATCGAGACGGCAAATTTAGCCGCCGCGGTCGTCGTTGCCAAGGTCGGCTCAGCGACGGCAAGCTTTGAGGAGATAAACGAACTCGTGCGCCGTAAAAACGCGGCAGGCTTCGAGGAGAAAATCAAAAGCGCGGACGAGCTAGCCGCGACGCTGGCAAATCGCGGCGAAAAGCGGCTGGTTTTTACAAACGGCTGCTTTGATATCCTGCACGCGGGACACGTGAGCTATCTGGCTAAAGCGCGGGAATTCGGCGATATACTAGTCATCGGGCTAAACTCGGACGCCTCGGTGCGCGCGCTAAAAGGCGACACTCGCCCCGTAAATGCGCAAGCCGACCGCGCTACCGTGCTGGCGGCGCTTGGTGCGGTTGATTATGTGACGATATTTGACGAGCTAACGCCTCTAAATTTGATCGAAAAGCTGCGCCCCGACGTGCTCGTAAAGGGCGCGGACTATGAAGGTAAAGAGGTAGTGGGAAGCAGCGTCGTAAAAGACGTGCGGCTAGTGGAGTTCGTAGCGGGCAAAAGCACGAGCGCGACGATAAAAAGGATAAAAAATGAAGACTGAAGAGATGATAAAAAGCGAGCTAGAGGGACATCTAGCCACTATTAAGGCGACATTTGCGCTGGAAGCTGATATCAAAAAAGCCTGCGAAACGGCGGTAGCGACGCTAAAGGCGGGCGGTAAAATTTTGCTTTGCGGAAACGGCGGTAGTGCAGCAGACGCGCAGCATATCGCAGCCGAGCTAACGGGCCGCTATAAAACCGAGCGCGGCGCGCTAGCGGGCATAGCTCTAACGACCGATACCTCAGCGCTAACGGCGATCGGCAACGACTACGGATATGAGTTTGTTTTCTCGCGTCAGCTAGAGGCTCTGGGCCGCGAGGGCGATCTGCTCATCGCGATCTCTACTAGCGGAAACAGCGGCAACGTCGTAAAAGCGCTCGAGCTAGCGCGAAAAATCGGTATCAAAACGATCGGACTAAGCGGCCGCACCGGGGGAGCTATGAACGAGCTTTGCGAGCTAAATTTGGTCGTGCCGTCAAACGACACGCCGCGTATCCAAGAGATGCACATAATGATAGGGCATATCATCTGCCAAGCTATCGACGATGCGTTTTAGGCTAAATTTAAAAGCATTTGCGGCGGCGGAGTCAAATTTGGCCCGCCCAGCCGCTTTTTAACTCCGCCTAGCGCGCAAGCAAATTTAATCACCCATGAAAACCAAAACTCCAGCCTACGCCGTCATCGATCTAAAATCATTTTACGCCTCGGTCGAGTGCGTGGAGCGAGGGCTTGATCCCTTTGAGGCAAATTTGGTCGTCGCCGACGCTAGTAGAGGCGAGGGCAGCGTGTGTCTGGCCGTTAGTCCTGCATTAAAGGCGCTTGGCGTAAAAAACAGATGCAGGCTGTTTGAAATCCCTAAAAATATCAAATACATCATCGCTGCGCCTAGGATGCAGTTTTACATAGACTACGCGGCTAAAATTTACGGCATCTACCTAAAATACGTCGCCAAAGAGGACATCTACGTCTACTCCATCGACGAGGCCTTTATCGACCTCACCTCGTATCTAGAATTTTACAAACTAGAAGCCAGAGCCATGGCAAAGATGATAATGGACGACATCCTAAAAACCACGGGCGTAACGCCGACCTGCGGCATGGGGACGAATTTGTATCTAGCTAAAATCGCACTTGACATCCTGGCCAAACACAGCGATGATAATATCGCCTTTTTAGACGAAGCGCTCTATAAAGAAAAGCTCTGGACGCATCAGCCGCTAAATGATTTTTGGCGTATAGGCAAGCAAACTAGGGCAAAGCTTGAGAGATACGGGATATTTTGTATGAAAGATATGGCAAACGCGCCATTTAACCTGCTAGAAAGAGTGTTTGGCATCGACGCTTATATAGCGCTAGATCACGCAAACGGTATCGAGCCCACCACTATAGCCGACATCAAGGCTTATAAACCCTCAACCAAATCATACTTTAGCTCGGAAATTTTACCTAGGGACTACGAGAGGCTAGAGGCTCTGATCGTGCTAAAAGAGATGACCGATAGGCTGGCTCTAAAAATGATAAACGAGGAGGTGCGGGCTAGTGGGCTCACGATAAATATCAAATTCGCGGGCAAAAACGAACCCGTGCAAAGAGCAACGGTAAGGTTTAAAACGCCTAGCAATATCGCTAGCGTACTCATGGATGCAGCACAAGAGCTATATCTAAAAAAGATAAAAAACGCAGGCCTCATCAGGCAAATCGGCATATCGGCAAACGACGTCGTAAAGGAAAGCAAAACCGAAAAAAGCCTCTTTGAAGAAGAAAACGCAAAAGAAAAAACGGTGCTAAAAACCCTAAACAAGATAAAAGAAAAATACGGCAAAAACTCCATCCTAAGGGCTATCGACCTATTGCCCGAAGCCACCGGCCGAGATAGAAACAAAAAGATAGGAGGGCACAAAAGCGGTGAATAAAGATAGAGCCAAAATCTTTAGCTCGTTTAATCCCCTCTCGACCCTAGAAAAAGCCCTAAAAGCGCAGGAGCGAGAAAAGAGCGAAAAGCTAGACCTAGACGAGTCTAAGATAGAAGAGATCCTAAATAAAATAAGCAAACTAAAGCCCGCCGACAAAGTAAAAATCACATACCACGACGGACAGGGCTACGTGAGTATAGAGGGGCTGGTCTCAAACGTAAATTTGATGGATAAAAGCCTAACGGTAGTAAAAACGAGGGTTAAATTTGACGATATTTACGCGGTTGAGGTTGTTTTGTGACGGTGCGTTTTGCAGCGCGCTAGATGATATGTACGGCACACAAAACGCTTAAATTTGCTAGCTTTAAAGGCGTTTGAATTTTACTCTGCCTGCACTTTTCTTGACGGCTAAAAATGCGGCGAAATTTTAGTCGCACAAAAATCGGTTTAGTAAAATTTACCTTGACTAAGCGGCCTTGCGCTATCTCAATGCTAGCTTCGCGTGCGTTAAATTTGATCGCGTGCTGTTTGTAAAAGCCATTATGTGCGACGGGCTTTTTGCTGATTTGCGGCCGCTTTAGAAAAGCTACGCGCTCAAATTTCTAGTTTTTTACCGCTTCGGCGAGAAATTCTCGCTCGATCGTTTCTATGACGGCTTGCGGCGAGAGATCCTTCATGCAGGCGTGGGTTTTTAGCGGACAGACGCGCTTCATGCACGGCATGCACGCTAAATTTAGGCGCAGGATACGGGCGTTTTCGTTGCGCCACGGACAGGTCTGCGTAAATCTCGTCGGCCCAAAAAGCGCGATCGTAGGCGTCTTGTAGGCTGCTGCGATATGCATCGGTCCGCTGTCGTTCGTGACGAATATCCCGCCGCTTTGCCCTACGCCGCCGATATTTTCGCAAAGCTCGCGCACGCTCGTTTTGCTCGCTAGATTTTCGCACTCCGCGCCGTTTTTGCGTAAAATTTGCTCGATCTGCTCGCACATATCGCGCTCGCCCGCGCCGCCGAAAATCATAATCTTAAATTTATCTTTAAAATGCAGCGCTACCTGAGCAAAGTAGACCGGATACCAGCGTTTGGCGCTTCCGTAGCTAGCGCCTGGATTTAGCCCAAGCACCGGAGCGTCAAATTTGCGCGGCTCAAAGTAGAGCCTTAACTCGTCGTCTGCCCGTTTTAAATTTAACGCCGCTTTGACGAATTTTAGGTATTTTTGCACCTGATGCGCGCTATCGTTGTTCTTTTGGAAAATAAATTTTCGCCCCGCCCGCGCTCCTAAAAGCAAAATTTTACTCGCAAACGAGCTTCTAAAGCTAAACGCCGCGTCAAATTTGCCAAGCTCCCTTGCCTGCCAAAATAGCCGCCAGAGCCTAAATTTAGCCTTTTTGCTGTTATCTACGATGACGCGCTCGCAGTTTGGATGGGCATTAAAAAGCTCGCACGCCACAAATGAGCCGAAAAATACGATTTTGACGGGCTGGGCTGCCAAATTTTCTAGATTTTGATTTTCTCGCTCGCTCGCCGTCAAATTTGCGTCGCTGTCGGCTTCAAATTTACCGTCCAAATTTGGCGTATCGTTTTTAAAAATTTGAATTTCCTGCGTTACGGGACCGAAATTTTGCGACGAAAAGCTAAAGTCTTGTTCGCCCGAGCCATCAAATTTGCCCGTCAAATTTCCCGAACTAAACGTCGCATGCTTTGCGATAGCCTCCACCGCGGCACTCGCCATCACGGCGTCGCCTAGCCAGGTCGGCAGCTCAATCAAGATTCGCACGTATGATCTCCAGCGTCGCGTTCGCGTTTTTTTCGATGCTAAACTCGCTAGCAAGCGCCAAATTTCGCTCCTGTAGCGCTGCTAGACGCTCGTCGTCGTTTAGGATCTCGTCGATCAGATCGCAGATGCCGTAGTCTTGCGGCGAGCTCATCACAAACTCCCCCGGTAGTATCTCCGCCGCGCCGTTTTGAGCGGTCGTGATAGCGACGCAGCCGTAGCTAAGCGCCTCTAAAACGACGTTTGAAAACGGCTCGTACGCCGTCGGAAACAAAAACAGCTCGCTGCCTTCGTAAAATCTCGCCGCGCTTTTTTGAGCGCCCGTAAATACGGCGTTTAGGCCTAGCTCCTTGGCTAGATTTTTGTAGCGGGCGGCGTTTTTGTCGCGGCCGACGATTAGGCAGTTTACGCGGGTTTTTAGGCGAGCCGCGATGCGCAAAAACTCCTCTGCGCCCTTGCGTTTAAAGCCGCTTCCCACAAACAGCAGCGTCGGTAGGTGAAAATCAAGCCCGAATTCCTCGCAAAGAGCGAGCTTTGCCGAGCCTTTTTGCACGCGCATAGGCAAATTTACGCCGTTATAGACGACTGCGATCTTTTCCTCGGCGATACCGTAGGTTTCGCAAATTTGACGCTTTATAAAATTTGAGTTGGCGATGATTTTTTTTGCATTTTTAAAAGTGCGCTTTTCAAGGTACGGAATGACGAAATTTAGGGGGTTTGTGAACCAAAAAGGCTTGGTTTTCATATAGACTTTGTGCACGCCGTCGCCAGCGCGGTAGATGTCGGCGCAGGTGATGCGCTCAAGGCTAAAATAAATTTCGTCCGCGCCCTTTTGCTGCTTTGCTTGCGAGTTAAAAAGCAGGGCCTTGATCCACGAGCTTAGCTTTTTGCTACCGTTAAATCCGCGCGTCTCGCACGCAACGCCCGAATCTTTTAGGGCTTTAACGAGCCGCGAGAGATATCTCTGCGCCCCGCCGATAGCATCTAGATCGAGCCTTAAAAATACTATTTTTTTCATGTTCGCCTTTTAAAATTTAGCGATATTTTATAAGTTTTTTGATGAATTTTAGGTTATGCCTGGCGGGCAAGGGATGAGGGCGTAAATAAGTATAAGCGTAAAATAGGTATAATCGAGCAAAAAAAGGAAAATCGTGAAAATTTTGCTCGTTAGAAACGATAACATCGGCGATCTCATCTGCACGACGCCAGCGATAGAGGCGCTGCGAAAGGCTCATCCGCGCGCGCAGATCGACATCGTAGCAAACAGCCTAAACGTATGCGTCGTTCGCGGCAATCCATTTCTAAATAAAATCTATATCTACACCAAACCAAAGCACGTAAAAGGACTGGCGGCTAAGGTGTGGGCGTTTTGGGGAAAATGTAAAATTTTGCTTCAAATTCGCCGCGAAAAATACGATGTGACGGTGATTTTTAGGAGTGCTTATTCGCCATCTGCTGCGATATTTGCCAGAGCAGCCGCAGCTAAAACAACGATAGGCGCAGCAAAGCAAAACGAGGGCGGTTCGTTAATAACTCATAAACTAAACTTTAATCCGCCGCCTCACGAGGTGCTGCTTTGCTATGAACTAGTCGCACCGCTGGGAGCGAAATTTGACGGGGAAAAGACGCTTTACGTACCGAGCTTTAAAAGCGAGAAATTTAAGGATTTCGTATTTTTCCATATCTCTTCGAGAGTGGAGCAAAACCGCATGGACGAGGCTAAAATTTTGCGGATTTTGGCGTTTTTAAAGCAAAATTTCGGACGCGTCGCCGTTAGCGCAGAGGACGTAAAATTTGGCGAAAAAGTAGCGCAAGAAGCGGGCGTGGAGTTTGCCGCGACTAAAAATTTAGACGAGCTAGCCGGCTATATCTGGGCGACTAAATTTGTCCTAACGCTTGACGGCGGCGTGGCGCATCTAGCTCCCGCGCTTGGGGTAAAAACGGTGCTCGTGCTTGGTAAAACGGACGCCGCTCGCTGGGCTCCCATTTACGGCGGCGCGGAGTGTGCCGTGCTGCAAAGCGCTAGCAAAATGGCGCAGGACGTCGCGGACGAGGAAATCTACGAGGCGGTCAAAAATATATGAAAAAAACAGATAAAATAAATATCTTAGAGCTTGAAAGCTCGCTGGGTTTCGGCGGTCAGGAGCACCGCACGCAGCGCGTCATAAACGGGCTAAATAAGGATAAATTTAAGGTATTTTACGCGCTAAATCCAGGCTCAAAAAGCTTTGAAAAGCCGATTGATTGCGAGTTTGCGGAATTTAACCTAAGCAAGGTCTATAATATTTTTGAAATTTTTAAAATTTGCCGTTTCGTGCGCGAAAAAAATATCTCGATCATCGCCACGCACTCGGGCAAGGACGGCAACATCGGCGCGATCGTAGCAAAGCTAACGGGCGCTAAGGTCGTGCGCACCAGACACCTGCAAACGCCGATCAGGTCGGCATTTAGCTACAACGTAAACGACAAAATCGTAGCCGTCTCAAACGCCGTAAAAGCCCAGCTCGTCTCGCAGGGCGTGCGGGGAAATTTGATAGACGTTATCTATACGGGCGTGGATACGGCGCGGTTTAATCCAAATTTTACAAAAGATATAAAAGCTGAGCTAAATTTGAGCTCAGGCTGCGTCGTAGTGGGTATCGTAGCGGTCTTACGCGCGGCAAAAAATCATCAGCTTTTATTTGAAGCTTTTAGCGAGCTAAATCTGCCAAATGCCGCTTTAGTCGTGGTTGGCGACGGTCCGCAGGAAGAAAATCTAAAAAAAATTAAGACTCCAAACATCTATATGCTAGGTTCCCGCACCGACGTGAGCGAGTTTTTGGGCAGTTTCGACGTTTTCGTGCTGCCATCAAAGATGGAGGCGCTGGGCACTGCTCTGCTTGAAGCGCAGTCGTGCGGAGTGCCTTGCATCGGTAGCGACGCGGGCGGCATCGGCGAGGCGATAAGTAGCGGCGAAACGGGGCTTTTGTTTAAAAACGGCGATAAAGAATCGCTCAAAGCGGCTCTAAAAACGCTGATAGAAGACGCGGCGCTTCGGGCGAAATTTAGCGCGAACGCGAGGGAATTTATCGTGCAAAACTTCTCGATAGAGACGATGGTCGCGCAGACGGAAGCGATGTATGAAGCTCTTTGAGAGCGCGGCTCGGCTAGCTTTGCGATTTAAAAGCGTGCGCAAAACGCAGCTGGTTACGCAGCCCGTCCTAACGGTCTGTTTTTTTAGCAACACCGCGCTTGGCGATACGATTTTTAATACGCCCGTTTTTCGCGTTTTTCGGCAAAATTTCCTGCACGTACACACGGTCGCCTTGCTAAACCCATCTACTGCCCCGCTTTTTAAAACCGATCCGAATATCGACGAAATTTTGCTTTATGACGGCAAAAAGGGCGGCTTTTTACGTGCCCTGTTTGCTTTAAAAAAAATAAAACCCGACGTCATCTTTATCCTGCACTCAAACGAGCCCGAGGCTACGCCGCTAGCCGTTTTAAGCGGTGCGAAATACGTCTTTAAGCTGCCAAATGCCGGCAGTAAATTTAGCCCCTTTCACTCAAACGCGCCCGAGCCTTACGGAGATGAGAGATACGTCGTGCTAAACCGCCTCGAGCAGCTTAAATTCGTCGGCATTGAGAGCCGCGATACGAGGCTAAATTTGTATCTGCGAGATGAGGATTTCGCCCGCGTTGATGAAATGCTAAAAAAAGACGGCAAACGCAAATTTATCGGCTTTCAGATGGGGGCTAGCACGGTTTCCAGGCAGTGGTTTTGGCAGCGTTGGCGGGAGCTGGCGGGAATTATTTTGGAGTGCACGGACGCCGTCATCGTGCTAACGGGCAGCCCCGCCGAGCGAGCGATGACCGCGCAGTTAGACGAGGAGTTAAGAAGCGCGCACGTGATAGATGCGGCGGGTAAATTTAGTCTGCGAGAGGCTGCCGCGCTGATAGCTAGGCTTGACGTGCTTGTCACGCCCGATACCGGTCCGCTGCACGTCGCAGCCGCGCTAAAAACGCCTACGATCGGGCTTTTTGCCGTCGCTTCGCCCGTAAACTCAAACCCTGATTTTGACGAAAATATCCATAAATTTATCAAAAAGCCGCGCACCTGTTCGCCTTGCATCGGCAAAAACTGCAAATTTCAGGAGTGCATGCTGCAAATAGGGGCGGATGAGGTCTGGGAGATACTAAAGGAAATGATTTGAAAAAGATTTTGTTCGTCGATACAGGGCGCGAATACGGCGGCGGGACGAAGAGTTTTTTGTATCTTTTGCGGGGGCTTGCCGCGCAGCAAAAATACGAGCTATGTGCGTTTTTTGAGACTGATTACGAGGCGGGCGGACGCAAAATCTCGCAAATAATAGAAGAAGCCGGAGCTAAATTTATAAAATTTGAGCCCAAAAAACAGCCCTCAAAGCTAAAAAACTGTCTCTTATACACATCTCCGAGCCCACGAGAC
>CALBNA010000396.1 GCA_937896205.1 uncultured Campylobacter sp.
GGGCTCGGAGATGTGTATAAGAGACAGATCTCAGCTCTACTTTTTGTGCCGTAGGGGACGTGATCCTCGTCGGCAAAATACAAAAACTCCGCCCCGCTAAACCGCCGCAGAGCCTCGGCGAGCACGCTCAGCCCGCCGATACCCGAGTCAAAAAACGCTATTTTCAAATCTTTATCCAAGGTTAAATTTAAAAAGAGATTATAACTCAAATTTACGGCGATTTCGCCTTTGGGCGTAAATTTGGCCTTTTACGGCGGCTAGGTGCGCGCCTTTACCGACGTTCAAATTTGACGTTTTCGTTGCTGTTTTTAATCAAATTTGGCGTAAAATCAGTTAAAATGAACAAAAGGCTCAAAATGCAAGAAAATCTCGCCCACGCAAAATACGAAATCTCGCGCGCCATCAAGGCCGATCTAGCCGCTATCACGCGCATTTATAACGCAAGCGTTTTAGAGCGAAATGCCACGGCCACGCTGCACCCCGTGGGCATAGAGGAGCTCGAAGTGTGGTTTGACGCGCACGAGACGGCAAATCGCCCGATATACGTGCTACGCGAGATTTGCGAAGGAAATTTGACGAGCGGAGACGGCGAAACATTTGAAGCTGATTGCGAGAGGAAATTTGACCAAAAGGGCGAAAATTTGGGCGCGCAAAAGCCGGGCGTCGCAAACCAAAAAAGCGAAATCTTAGCCTGGGGCAGCCTCGGCGACTATCATCCGCGCGAGGGCTACCGCATCACCGCCGAGATCAGCGTCTACATCGCAGCGGACGCTCGCGGCAAAGGACTCGGCAGACGGCTCGTAAAATTTATACTCGAAAGTGCACCAAAATTTGGCATCAAAAACGTCGTCGCACTGATATTTTCCAGCAACGCGGCAAGCCTAAATTTGTTTGCAAAATTTGGCTTTACGCGCTGGGGTGAACTACCGGAAGTCTGCGATATGGGCGGCAAAATCGAGAGTCTAACGATACTAGGCAAGAAACTTGGTTAAAATCTGCTCTGCCACAATAGGGCAAGCAGAAGCGCTTCTTTGATACGCTAAAATTTAGTCCTGCGAGACAAATGACGGAATTCAGTAAGAGTCTAATTGTCCATATAAAACCTATGAGTTTTTCAAACCCGCACCGAATCAAAGTAAAGAGGAAGCGAACAAAGCGTGGCGCTATCTGCACGACGGATACGAAAATTTCACGCTCGATTTCAAGGACCGTTACTCCACCGTACACACCAAACAGCAGTTCATCCTTTCGTGGGATCACTCGGATTTCTACGGCGAGTTTTTCGTCGCTAGCGTGCCCGACGACATCAAAGCAAGCTGGAGCGTAGCGAGCTTTAGCGATGCCGACAACATGCTCTCGACCGAGTTCGTGCCGAGCTTCGATGAGGCTCTCGGCTTAAAGAGCGGTAGGGATATAAACGACTACTACGTAATGGGCATGGATGCGCAAGGCGAGTTTGTTTATCTGCTCTCAAAGCAATACTCAAGCATCCTAAAGCTCGATCCGCGCAGCAGAAAGATCGTGGAGGTTTATAGCTTTGAAGGCGTGAGCGACGCCCATACGCTCGCTATCAAAGAGGGTAAATTCTACGTCGCGTCCAGAGAAGGCGGCGTGAATAAGATTTTTATTTTCGAAAGGTAAAATTTAAGCCGTCTTTTGGGCGGCTTAAATTTATAATAATCCAAAACAAGACGCTTGGCTACTCTCTCGGTGTCGAATTTATATCCGTTAAATAACTTTTGCCAAGCCACTTAAAGCTCTTTTTGCTATAATGTCATTGTAAATTTAACCAAAAGAAGCAAAAAGGGCAAATCCTAAAACTTTCGCCCCGATGAAAGCAGGTGGGATAGCCTAGGCGCTAAATGCTGACAAAAAAGAGAGCAAAATGCGATAAACGCCCTAAAAGACGATGGTGAAATAAACTCACCGAAAAGGTATTGTTGCTCAGTATTGTAGGTTTGGTAGACTCCGCAAAGCCTGGTGGCTAGTGGAGATTTTTTAGCAGGGGCTGTTGAAAAATGGGGTTGACTGGACAACAAGGCTAATTTTATAGTTAAGGAGATTAAATGAAAATGAAATTTTCAGGGAGTATTGATGACTTAAAGAGCCAGTTGCAAAACGAAGGCTTTTCTAATTATAAGGTAGAACAAAAAAATTGTGGATATTGTTTTAGATTCCCAAATGGTTCTATATTAAATTTTTGGCCTAGCAATGGAAGTGTTAATTTGCAAGGAAAAACAGATGATAAGTTGTCTCGTTTTATTCATAGTTTATGTGGTAGTAATATAAAAAATTCAAATGAGACTATTGATGAACCTGTAACCCCTGCTCAAGTAGAAGCTAAAGGAAAAGTTTTTGTTGTTCATGGTCATGATAATACAGCAAGAGAACAGCTGGAATTGATTTTACACAAATTAGGAATTGAACCTTTCGTATTACAAAATACTAGTGGTGGAGGGTTGACTATCATTGAAGCCCTGGAAAAAGAAATTGGACAGAATCCTTCTGAGGTTACTTTTGGGATTGTTCTACTAACTCCTGATGACATGGGATATCCTAAAAGCTCAAGGTCGGAGGATGCAAAGCCTAGAGCTAGACAAAATGTCGTTCTAGAAATGGGAATGTTACTGTCATCTATTGGTAGAAGTAGAGTCGCAATTTTAAAGAAAGGAGATTTAGAAGTCCCATCTGATGCGAGCGGAATTTTATATATATCTTTTAATGAACACGTAAAAGAGACTGTTCCAAAGCTTGCGGAGAGATTAAACCAAAGCGGTTTTAAAATGATGCCTGAAAATATTACTAGAGCATCATCTTGATTGACATGAGCTACAAGATTGAGTTGAATTAGGGGCTTTTAACTTGATTCAACTTGCCTAATTATTTTTTATGATAGCCTACATAATCTATATAGGTCGGATATTTGAATCCAATAATCTTTTGATATTTATATATTTTGAAATAATTGCCGTAGGTTAAAAACATCTGATTCAAGAATCCTATCTACAATTTTTTAAGCAACCCAACTATAACATAATAAACTTTAGTCAAAATCCAAGTAACATGCGAACCACGAAATATACCACAACCACCACTTGCAATGTAGCTATCTGCAAAAGGAGGGCGAAACTCTGGAACATAAGAAGGCGGTGAGGTAACGATGGCCCATTTATGCGGACTGCAATCATGTTAAATTTAAGGAACGTATGCCAAATACGCGGTAATTTTGCGCCTAAATTTTTAATTTAGGAGCTTTACAATATTGTACCATTTTTCTTATCGCCTACAAAAAATCATATAAATTTGAAACTAAATTAGGTCGGACTTCCATCCGACCCAAGTATTAGGAAAAAGGAGAAACTAAAATATATAGACCGCGCCGAGTACGATAAACGCTCTTAAGCAAAAGCCGCCCACAAGCACGCCGTATTCGTTATAAACACAGCTTTTTGCCTCCTCGCCGCCGTGCGCACAGACGCTGCTACCTGCATTTACGATGCAGCTGTAAAGCATAAATTTACTTCAACTAGATAGCAGCAAAACCCAACTTCGCCGCTCAAATTTAGCCTATTTTACGCTATTTTCAGCCTTAAATTTAGCCAAAAGCTCCTCGTCGCATTTCGGGCAGTATTCGTGCTCGCCGCTGATGTAGCCGTGCTTGGCGCAGACGCTAAAGACCGGCGTTATCGTGATATATGGCAGCTTGTAGTTGTTTACCACGCCGCGTACGAGGTCTTTGCACGCTTCGGCCGAGCTGATGCGCTCTTTCATATACAGGTGCAGCACCGTGCCGCCCGTGTAGGAGCTTTGCAGTTCGTCTTGCAGATCGAGCGCCTCGAACGCGTCGTCGGTGAAATTTGCCGGCAGCTGCGTGGAGTTGGTGTAGTAGATATTTTCGCCAAAACCAGCCTGGATGATGTCTGGATAGCGTTTTTTGTCCTCTTTGGCAAAGCGATACGTCGTGCCCTCGGCTGGCGTGGCTTCGAGGTTATAGAGGTTGCCGGTGCTCTCTTGAAACTCGCGAATTTTGCCGCGTAAAAACTCGATCATCTCGATCGCAAACTCTCGCCCGAAATCAGTCGCGATATTTTCCTTATCGTTCGTGAAATTTCGCAAAAGCTCGTTCATGCCGTTGATGCCGATGGTGCTAAAGTGGTTGTTGAAGTGTTTTAGGTAGCGCGCGGTGTACGGATACAGGCCGCGCTCGTACATCTCTTGGATAAAGGCGCGCTTTTTTTCGAGCGTGGATTTGGCTAAATTTAGTAGATACTCAAGGCGGGTATAGAGTCCTTTTTTGTCGCCCTTATATAAGTAGCCTAGGCGAGCTAAATTTAGCGTTACGACGCCGATACTGCCGGTCATCTCCGCGCTGCCGAACAGCCCTCCACCGCGTTTTAGCAGCTCGCGCAAATCAAGTTGCAAGCGGCAGCACATCGAGCGCACGTGACCCGGCTTATAGGCTTTGTCGTTTGCGACGCGGTTGCCGTTTTCATCGGTCGTGTACTGAGAGCCGACGAAATTTTGAAAATAGCTTGAGCCCATTTTTGCGGTGTTTTCAAAAAGCACCTTCGCCACCTCGCTGTCCCAGTCGAAGTCCTCGGTGATATTTACGGTAGGGATCGGGAAGGTAAATGGCTGCGAGCACTTGTCGCCCTCGGTCATGATCTCGTAAAACGCCTTGTCGATGCGGTTCATCTCTGGCTCAAAGGCGCGGTATGTCATATCCGTTAGCTTGCCAAACCCGCGTTTTTGCGCCTCTTTAGTAAGCTCTGCATCCTCTAAATCGCTAAATATATGCCTATCCTCGCGCGTCGGGATCTGGTCGCGCAGATCGCTCGGGCAGGTAATGTCGATCGTTACGTTGGTAAACGGACTCTGACCCCAGCGAGCAGGCACGTTTAGGTTAAAGATAAAGCTCGTTATCGCCTTTTTGATCTCTTTATCGCTTAGCTTGTCGCGGAAAACGTAAGGCGCAAGATATGTGTCAAAGCTGCTAAACGCCTGCGCGCCCGCCCACTCGCTTTGTAAAATACCGAGGAAATTGGCCATCTGATACAGCGCCTCTCTAAAGTGCTTTGGCGCCTTGCTCTCGACTCTGCCGCGCACGCCGTTAAAGCCCTCGTTTAGTAGCGCCCTAAGGCTCCAGCCTGCGCAGTAGCCGGTAAGGCAGTCTAGGTCGTGGATATGATAGTCGCCGTTTCGGTGCGCGAGGCCCTCTTCTTTACTATACACCTTATCCAGCCAGTAGTTGGCGATGACCTTGCCTGCGGTGTTGTTGATGAGGCCGGCGTTTGAGTAGCTGGTGTTTGAGTTGGCGAGAATTCGCCAGTCGGTGCCGTTGATGTACTCGCTGATCGTTTGGGTGGAGTTGATGTAGGTGGTGTCTTCGTTTAGTCCTAAAATTTGCTCGCGCTGAAGCTTGTGCGTGTGTCGGTAGAGCATAAAACTCTTCATCACGTCGAAGTGCCCCGCGTTAAAAAGCGCCTTTTCGATGTAGTCTTGCACGTCCTCGACGCTCAAAACTTCGCTATCAAACACGTGCCCCATCACGTCTAAAAAGACCTTGTCATCGTACTCTTTGGACTCGCTTTCAAAGGCTTTTTTGATGGCGTCTTGGATTTTATACGGGAGGTATTCTTGCTTCGTGCCGTCGCGTTTTAGGATAAATTTCATTTCGTTCCTTACGTTAAATTTTGATGATAAATTTGACGAAAGTATAGGCAAAGTTGGCTTAAAATTTAGTGACTAAAATTTGCTCTCCGGGCATTTTAAAAATGTCATTTTTAAGTTTAAAATAGCCCTTAAATCGCGTATACTTGGGCATTTTATAGAGGGCTATTAAAATTTAATACAAAGCCGTTTTTGATAAGAGGTATTAAATTTGAGCAAATTTGAAAGCAAGCTCAAAAACAAGCGAAAGTTCAAATTTGACGAGATTTTGCGGGAGTTAAATTTGGTAAATTTGAAGGGGAGAAAGTCCCGCCGTAAAATTCGGCGGGAAAGTTTTTATTCGTCGTATCTTAAGAAAATATCCTCGCCGCCTTTTTCAAGGTTTAGGATGCCTTCGCCGCGTTTAAACGTTATCTCTGTACCGATATCGTCGTTCGCTAGTCTTACGCCGCTTGCCGTGACTGCGTTTTTAAGGTTGATTTTGTGACCTTTGCTGTCTTCTAGCAAGGCTGTGTTAAATTTATCGGTAGAGCTTAGTCTAACGACGTATTTCGGGTCGTTTACGCCCGTAAATTTAATCACTTCAGCTTCTGATTTGGTGATTTGTGCTTTGTTTGCGCTCTCGCTTTTGTGCGCGTGACAACCGCTAAGCATAGCAACTGCAGCAAAAGCCGCCAAAGATGAAACTAAAAACTTCTTCATTTTCGTCCTTTTTTGTGAAATGAGACTCGAATATTACTTCAAAATAGTTTATATAAAGTAAACTTAGCCAAGAAGGAGTCCTCGTTCAAGGCTAAATTTACTCGCGGGCTTACGCTTATTTAGAAAAATAAGCCGCCGCGAATTTATTGCCGCTCTTAAAAAACTCGCAAAATCAGCAAGTTTTCGGCATTAATGGCAGCCGCAACCGTAGCAAGATTTAGCACCGCCGTGAAGCTCAGAAACGTAAAATTTAACCGAATTAAGCCCCTCTTTTATCGCCCACTCGTAAGCGCTCGAAATGAAATCCCAGTTGATGTTTTCAAACAGCTTCTCCAAATACGCAGGGCGCGCATTTCTGTGATCGACGTAGTATGCATGTTCCCAAACGTCCGCGACTAGAAGCGGTACGAGGCCGTCAGTTACCGGAGTTTGCGCGTTGCTAGTTTGTACGATTTGCAGTTTATCCTCTTTTGGATTGTAAACTAGCCACGCCCAGCCTGAACCAAATAGCGTAGTAGCAGCTTTCAAAAACTCCTCTTTAAAATTTGGAATATCTTTTTCTAGGCGCGCCTTTAGCTCGTCGCTCATTTGGCTTTTTTTCGCGATGCAATCCCAGTAAAAGTCGTGGTTGTAGACTTGAGCTGCGTTGTTAAACACGCCGCCGGAGCTTTTTACCAAGATATCAAAGAAGCTAGCGCCCTCAAACTCCGTACCTTTTATCAAATTATTTAGGTTATTGACATAGGTTTGGTGGTGCTTGCCGTGGTGGTAGCTACAGGTTTCCTCGCTTACGACGGCGTTTGCTTTCGGATCGAAAGGCAGTTTTCTAAGTTCAAACATAATTTTTCCTTTGTAATAAAATTTATCCGTATTATAGCAATAAAATAGTAATTAATTTATTAACACGCAAACAAAGCCGCCGATGTTTCCGTTTTATCAAATTTGATTGGTCTCGCCGCACGAAAAGATCAAATTTGATAAAATAATGTGTATTTTCGTAACATTTAGTCTTTTTGGTATTACATTTCGCTTTGGCTTGCACTCAAATTTGACGGTCAAATTTGAGATATTGTTACTTATCTACACATAAATTTGAAATTTATTGCAAAAAGTCGAAACATTTTCACGCAGCCGCTTTTTTATGAATTATAATTGCACCTAGCTGAATTAGCTAATCTTTTAAAAAGGATCACAGATGAAAATTAAGTTACTTTCCGCACTGCTTCTTTCTTGCGCGCTTGCAGGCAGCGCGTTTGCCGCAGGCAAAACATACACGATCAAATTCGCCCACGTCGTGGCCGCCTCTACTCCAAAAGGCAAGGCTGCGGACTTTTTTGCCAAACGAGTCGGCGAGCTTAGCGGCGGAGCGATCAAGGTCGAGGTATATCCTGCCGCATCGCTGATGGACGACGATAGGGTTTTTGCCGCGCTAAAGCTGGGTAACGTACAGATGGCCGCGCCTAGTTTTTCTAAATTTACGCCGATAGTGCCGCAGTTTCAGCTATTTGACCTGCCGTTTATCTTTAGAGATAACGCCCATCTTTACGCTGTTCAAGACGGCGAAGTCGGACAAGCTCTAAAAGATATGATCGCTAAAAAAGGCTTCATCGCGCTTGATTTTTGGGACGCGGGATTTAAGCACTTTAGCTCAAGCAAAAAGCCTATCGTAGAGCCTGAGGATGCTAAGGGACAAAAATTCCGCATCCAAAGCTCAAAAGTACTTGAAGAGCAGATCAAAGTAGTCGGCGGCAACCCGCAAGTATTGCCGTTTTCAGAGGTTTATCCTGCCCTTCAACAAGGCGTAGTCGATGCGACGGAAAACCCGCTTTCAAATTTCTATAACTCCAAATTTTACGAGGCGCAAAGCTCTTTAACGCTATCAGGCCACGGATATTTGGGATATTTAGTCGTTATGAGCGAGAAGTTTTGGAAAGGCTTGCCTGATGATATGAAGGCTCACGTAACGCAAGCTCTAAAAGAGGCTACGGCGTTCGAGCGCGAAGAGACGGCTAAAGAAGAAGAGCATATTTTAAGCGAGCTTAAAAAATTCGCAAGCGAAAGTAAAAAGCTTGAAATCATCGAGCTAAACGCCGATCAAAAGGGCAAATGGGCGGAAGCTATGAAGCCGATTTATCCGAACTTCTACAACGTGATCGGTCAAGATTTGATAGAAAAAACGATAAATACGAAGTAGGCTTTTATGGGTAAATTTTTTGAGATTTTAGATGTCGGCATCGCCTCGGTAAACAAAACCGTAGCGGTGCTAGGCATCGCCGCAGGCACGCTGCTAGCCTTTGTTAACGTAGTGATGAGATACTGCTTTAACACGGGCTGGTCCTGGGCGGGCGAGCTAACCAACTATCTTTTTATCTGGTCGGCGTTTTTTGCCGCAGCATACGGCTTTAGAAAAGGCATACATATCTCGGTTACGATTTTGATCGAGAGATTTCCGCCCATCGTCGCAAAGGCCTATCTCATCTTTGCAAATATACTAACGACGGTATTTTTGATGTTTATCGTAGTTTATAGCGTGCAGTATCTGCAGGTGATGATCGAGCTTGATTTCATGAGCGTGGATCTAGGCGTGCCGCAGTGGATACCTATGCTGGTGCTTCCGATCGCTTTTTTAGGAGCCAGCTACCGCGCCGGAGAGAAAATTTTCCAGATCGCTATGACGCCTTCGGATAAAGTCATCGTAAATAATGAAGCCGAGATGATACACGACTCGGTCAAGAAAAGCTAAGGAGAGCCTATGACCATCGCATTTTTATTTATCTCGCTGTTTGGCCTTATGCTCATAGGCGTTCCCGTCGCCGTTTCGCTTGGAGCTAGTACAGTTATCACGATGCTTCTTTTTACGGATCTTGACGTCGCGACGATACCTCAGCTTATCTTTGACGGTATCAACAAATTTGCCCTCATGGCGATACCGATGTTTATCCTAGCCGGAAATTTACTGAGCAAGGGCGGTTCTGCTAGACGCATTATAGATTTTGCTAAATCCATGGTCGGACACCTACCCGGCGGCCTGCCGATGAGCGCGATATTTGCGTGCGTTATATTTGCCGCGGTTTCTGGCAGCTCGCCAGCTACGGTCGTAGCGATAGGATCTATCATGTTCGTTGCCATTAAAGAAGCGGGTTATCCGAAAGAGTACGCCGTGGGCGGCATCACAACCGCGGGCTCTCTAGGCATCCTCATCCCGCCTTCCGTCGTTATGATCGTTTACGGCGTTACGGCCGAGGTCAGTATCGCGCAGCTATTTATGGCGGGCGTGGTGCCTGGACTGATGCTAGGCGGTATGATGATAGCGCAGACTTATATCGGAGCAAAAAGGCTTGGATTTAAAGCTACTACGCCAGAGCCTTGGAGCGAGCGAGTAAAAAAATTCGGTAAGGCGTTTTGGGCGCTGTTAATCGTAGTAGTCGTTATCGGCGGTATCTACGGCGGCATTTTTACGCCGACAGAGGCTGCGGCGGCGAGCGCGATTTATGCGCTGATTATTTCGCTGTTCGTCTATAAAGATATCAAATTTAAAGACCTGTGGGACATCTGCCTAGAGTCTGCCATCACGACGGCGATGATATTTTTCATCATCGCAAACGCGGTCGTATTTGCATACCTGCTAACTAGCGAAAACATCCCGCAGACGATAGCAGATAGCATCCTAGCCGCAAATATCGGCAAGATAGGCTTTTTAATCATCGTAAACATCCTGCTTTTCATCATGGGACAGTTTATGGAGCCTTCATCGGTCGTTATGATCATGGTGCCGCTGCTACTACCGATCGCAACAGCGCTAGGCGTGGATCCGGTGCACTTTGGTATCCTACTCATCGTAAATATGGAAATCGGCATGATCACGCCGCCGGTCGGACTGAATTTATTCGTCGCTAGCGGCCTAACGGGTATGAATCTAAAAGACGTCATCGTAGCGTGCTTGCCGTGGACTTTGACGCTATTTATCGGACTCGTCCTGGTGACCTATATCCCAGAAATCTCGCTTTGGCTACCGAGGCTGATGTACGGAGGCTGATTTAAATTTGCAAATTTACGGCGCCGCCCGGGTCTGTACAGCTCGGCGGTCGGTCCGTAAATTATGCGCCCCTTTAGTTGCCCGCATTTTGTTTGGGCCTAATTTTTTGATGTTTTTATGGCTGTCTCTTATACACATCTCCGAGCCCACGAGACCGTACTAGATCTCG